>JAKIUS010000169.1 GCA_021647445.1 Geopsychrobacter sp.
TAAAGTAAGCAAAAAGGCGGTCCAGTAATTCTTTATCGATGGCCATGTTAGCTCCTTAGAAGGTCGGGGCACGATGTACCCCAGGATGGCCATTTACACAATCTTTTTTACACCCTCGCCAACCATTATAACAGACCCGTAGAAGCAATCGATTTCATCGGTTATTCATTGGTTTTGTATAACTGCTTTATGCTGATAATCCCACTTTGAGGTTCTTTTGCTTGAATTCCGCTTTCTTTTTGGGCTAGATTCATTGATTGGCTCTTCTTTGCTTTATAATAAGTTTTCTTCATGAATAAAAATCACTTGCAAGATATAAAAAATTTAACCCTGCCGGAGCTGACCGCGTTACTTATCGATCAAGGTAAGGAGAAGTTTCGCGCTAAGCAGATTATCAAATGGATCTATGCACGCGGGGTGACTTCCTTTGATGAGATGACCGATCTGTCCAAGGTGCTGCGGGAAGATTTGAAGCAGCGCTTTGTGATCTCCGATTGGTCTCCCGAGGTCGTTGAGACCTCGAGCGATGGCACGCGCAAGTATCTCTACCGACTCAGCGATGGCGAGACCGTTGAATCGGTGCGGATCCCCATGGAGGCCGGTAAGGATACCCTGTGTATCTCGACTCAGGTTGGCTGTGCCATGCAGTGTCAGTTTTGTTTGACCGGTACTTTCGGTCTGACGCGACATCTTGAGGCCTCTGAAATCGTTAATCAGGTTTGTGCTTCGCTGAAAGATGGTCCCTTGCAGAATATTGTCCTGATGGGGATGGGTGAGCCGTTGCACAACCTCGACAATGTGATCAAGGCTCTCGAGATTCTCTATCTTGCCGAAGGCTGTGCCTTTGGGCCACGACGAGTGACCCTCTCGACATCGGGGTTGGTACCGCAGATGTACGAACTGGCGCAGCGGGTCAAGGTCGGCTTGGCGGTGTCGTTGAACGCGACGACCGACGAGCTGCGAGATCAGTTGATGCCGATTAACCAGAAGTACCCCCTGGTCGAATTGATGAAGGCCTGTCGTGAAATCCCTTTAGAGCCGCGCAAGCGGATTACCTTTGAGTATATTCTGATCGGCGGTGTCAATGATTCACGCACCGATGCCAAACGGTTGGTGAAATTGCTGCACGGTCTACGCGCCAAGGTCAATTTGATCCCCTATAACGAGCATCCCGGTTCGGCGTTTAAGAGCCCTTCGCGGCGTACGGTTGAGGAATTTCAGAGTTATCTGCTTGATCGTGATATTGTGGCGATCAAACGCGCCAGTAAGGGGCAGGATATCTCTGCCGCCTGTGGCCAATTGAAGGGCAAACTTGAGAAACGTGATGAGTGACCTGTCACCCGTCACAATGAAAATCTATCCTAGGGAGCAGGATCCATGTCAAAACCCATAATTGGTGTGATTGGTGGAAGTGGTCTTTATGAAATTGAAGGCTTGACCAATATCACAGAAGTGCAGATTGAAACCCCTTTCGGTACTCCTTCTGATGCCTATGTCACCGGTATGTTCAATGGTGTGAAGATGGTTTTTTTGCCACGACACGGACGTGGCCATCGGATTCTTCCTTCTGAGGTGAATTATCGCGCCAATATTTATGGGATGAAGACCCTCGGCGTTCAGCAGATTATTTCGGTTTCAGCGGTCGGCAGTATGAAGGAAGAGATTGTACCCGGCCATATCGTTATCCCTGATCAGTTTTTCGATCGCACCCAGGGGAAGCGGGCTTCAACCTTCTTTGGCAAAGGGGTGGTTGGTCATGTGCAGTTTGCCGATCCGGTCTGTTCTGCTCTCTCGCGTCGTTTAGCTGATGCTGCTCAGGCGGTTGGTGCGACGGTTCATCGCGGCGGGACCTATCTCTGTATTGAGGGGCCAAATTTCTCAACCCGCGCCGAATCGAATATCTATCGCGGTTGGGGTGTCGATATTATCGGTATGACGAATATCCCCGAGGCGCGTTTGGCGCGCGAGGCTGAAATCTGCTATGGCACCGTCGCTCTTGCCACCGATTATGATTGCTGGCATGAAGGGCATGAGGATGTCTCGGTTGAAGCGGTGATCGCGATCATTCAACAAAATGTCAGCACCGCCCGGCAGATCATTCAAGCAGCGGTTCAGGAGATCGCGGCCCAATGGCAGTCCTCAGATTGCAACTGTGCAGAATCCCTGCAATACGCCATCATGACCGACAAGGATCTGATCCCGGCGCAGACCCGTAAAGACCTTGCTCCTCTGCTGGACAAATATCTTGGAAAGGTTGAAAACAGATGAGTGTTCTGGTTGTTGGTAGCGTTGCTCTGGATTCGGTGGCGACCCCTTTTGGCGCGGTAGAAGAGGCGCTTGGCGGTTCTGCCTGTTATTTTTCGACCTCTGCAAGTTTCTTCAGCGATGTGCAACTTGTTGCCGTTATTGGTGAGGATTTTCCCGAGGAACATGTCGATTTTCTGGCCAGTCGCAATATTGACCTGAGTGGCTTACAGAGAAGTCATGGTGAAACCTTCCGCTGGAAGGGACGGTACGAGTACGATCTCAATGAAGCGCAGACCCTCGATACCCGGTTGAATGTTTTTGAGCAGTTCCGCCCGCAACTTTCAGATGCGCACCGTGATGCTGAATATGTTTTTCTGGCGAACATCGATCCAGAGCTTCAACTTGAGGTTCTGCAGCAGGTCAAGAAGCCGAAGATGGTCGCCTGTGATACGATGAATTTCTGGATCGGCGGCAAACGTGAAGCGCTGATCAAGACTCTGGGCTATGTTGATATTCTGGTTATCAATGAAGCGGAAGTCCGGCAGTTAGCCGATGAGCCCAACCTGATCAAGGCTGCAGAGATTGTGCGTGGTTTCGGCCCGCGTATTTTAGTGGTCAAGCGTGGTGAGTACGGGGTTTTGATGTTTACCGATCATGCGGTGTTCTCTGCACCGGCTTACCCCCTTGAATCGGTCTTTGATCCGACCGGAGCGGGTGATACCTTTGCCGGTGGTTTTTTTGGCTACCTGGCGTCGATCCGTAATCTCGATGAAGCGAGTTTGCGTCGAGCGACTGTCTTCGGTACAGTTATGGCGTCGTTTACGGTTGAAAAATTCAGCCTTGAGCGTTTGAAAAATCTCGATATCAAAGAGATCGAAGAGCGTTACAGGCACCTGCGTGCCATGACCGAGTTTTCATTGCCCTGATCCACCAGATATTCCGGGAGACCTTGAAGATGTTCGTTCTACAGAAACAACTCTCAGTGCTGAATGTGCCGAGTAGTCGGGTGGCGCTGATCTATCGTTCAGGGGCAGATATTCAGCTTGCTCTGCCTGAACTGCCCTCGCAATTGGGCAGTGCTTATCTGGTAATGCTTAAGGGGGGCGGCAAAGTTCAGGTGCTGGTTGGCCTCTTCATGGCCAAGAGTCGGCGCAATATTTTCTATGTTTCAGATTCCGGGGAGGTTGGTTCTGAGCGAGCCGATCGAGAACTAGAAGCGGGGCAGACCTTTGCTGAATCGATGGGTTTTATTCTGAATGATGCCGAATTCGGCCGTTTGCCTGCGGATCAACAGGAAGCGTACTGGAAGGGGTTGCCGATTTGTCAGCGGCATGCAGCAACGCTTGTAGAGCCGAAAATCTCTGAGGGCAAGGGGGTTGCTCCGAAGCCTCAAGAGGGTCCCGAAGCTCGGAAAACTCAGATCGCTGCTCCGTCACAGACTCATGCCGTCGTCTCACCATCGGTGCAGGTTGCAACAACGGTGAGTGACAAGACTGCTTCGGCGCAGAAACGTCGAGTATTGAAAGAACGTCTGGGGCGATTTCTGGCCTCTATGTGAAATATAATTTATTACGAATTCAATAGATGAAATTGGAGAAAATTATGCCCTACAGGACTTTTTTTGTTGTCCTGCTGTTGCTGGCGTTAATGGGTTGTGTCAGTTCAACATCCAGACAACCGAAGGCCAGACCCCATTACACTATGGGGCTCTCTTTTTTGCAGAGCCAAAATCCGACAATGGCCCTGCGAGAGTTTTTGAAGGCTGTAGATGGGTATCCAGATGATCCGCAGATTCATGCAGGTTTGGCCCGTGCTTATCAACTGAAAAAAGCCTACTTGTTGGCGGAGCAACATTATCTGAAGGCCTTGAGTCTTTCGGATAACAATCCGACCTATCAGAATAATCTTGCAGCCCTGTATATTTCGATGGAACGCTGGGATCAGGCGATCGATTATTTTACCAAAGCCGCTGCCAATTTACTCTTTATGCGTCCAGAACTGGCCTTTATGGGTACGGGCTATGCCTACTATCGCAAGGGGGATTATCCTGCGGCCTTGCGCGCCTATAAGGAAGCCCTGTCCATTGCACCGCGTCTGGCGGTTCTGCAATTTCATATTGCCGAAACCTACGCCGCAACGGCCCGGGTAACACTCGCTTTGGCTTCTTATGAAAAGGCGTTGTTTTATGACCCTGCATATTCTGAAGCTCGTTATCAATATGCAGTACTGCTCCTGAAAGAGCATAAAGTCGAAAAGGCCAAAGAGATGTTGGCCAATCTCACCCTCGGCACCTATGTCGATCCGCGCCGCCCTTCGTCAACCCTATTTAAAGATGCCCTTGAGCGCTTTCTTGTGCTGCACTGTGCGCAGCGCAATCGCCCGTCCACAGCAAGAGAAACTGAACGGCAATTGCGCAAGCATTTCTACCCGTCTCTCAAGAATATGCCGCTTGAAGAAATTACAACGCAGCACATCAACCGCATTATAGATGCGCTCCGCAAAACGCCATCCGAAGCAAATCATGCTTTCGGCGTGATCCGTAAGTTTTTCTCTTGGACGAGAGAGCGCGGCTACTTGCAAAGCACACCATGCGACGGCATGAAAATGCCAGCCAAGAAAAACAGTCGTGATCGTTATCTCAATGATGATGAATTGTCGATTGTCTTGCGAACCGCAGAAGCTATTGGCCATCCCTACGGCACACTCGTCAGACTAGCACTTCTGACTGGCCAGCGGCGCGCGGA
>JAKIUS010000170.1 GCA_021647445.1 Geopsychrobacter sp.
CAACGACCCCGGATTTGTGCATAACGGCGCCCTGGCCGGTTTGATTGCGATCTGTGCCGGGTCGGACCTGGTTCATCCCATCGGGGCTTTTTTCGTCGGTGGGATCGGTTCGCTGATCTTTGTTTATGGCTATACCTTCGAGCAGGAAAAATTACGCATCGATGATGTGCTCGGGGTCTGGCCGTTGCATGGCGTTATCGGGACCTGGGGCGGTATCTCCGCAGGCATCTTCGGTTCTAAGGCCTTGGGCGGTATCGGTGGGGTCAGCTTTCTCTCTCAATTGGTCGGAAGCTTGCTGGCAGTTGTTTACGCACTGGCGACCGGTTTTGTGGTCTATTTTCTGATCGATAAGTTCTTCGGTTTTCGCTTGAGCCAGGAGGACGAGTATGCCGGGGCAGACCTGAGCATTCATAAGGTTCATGCTTATCCGGAAGAACGGGTCGGTTAGGGCGGAGAAAAAGATAGCTGGTCCGATTTGACAGGCTCTGTTTCACTGTTAGGCTGAAGATGGTAAGTTAATAGAAGGTTCCTTACGGGAGGCGGTGGCAGCCTCTCGCTTCGCCCTGGCGGACCTGCCCTCCTGGTCTCCAGGGTGTTTTTTATCACCGGGGTAGCGGATTGAATTCCAAACCAAAGCGCCCGTCTTTCACTGAAAGACGGGCGCTTTGGTTTGGAATTGATTTGGAACCGGGCTTAGTTCTTGTCGCGTTCAGCCAGTTCGGCAATACTGTATTTTTTGAGCACACTAACCATCTCGGCCTGCGCTTCTGTCCAGACTTGGTGGGCCGCACAGTGACTGTCGCGTAAGCAGTTGCTTTTTTCAACCAGGCAATGGTTCAGCTTTAACGGCCCTTCTTCGGCCTCAAGCAGATCGAGCAGGGTGATTTCGCGGGCGTCACGGGCCAGCAGGAATCCGCCACCGACACCACGTTGGGAGCTGACGATGCCGACCTTGATCAAGGGTTGCAGTATCTTGGTCAAGAACGCCGGTGTTACTTCCTGCGTTCGGCAGATATCTTTTTTCAGCACAATCTCCCCCGCCGGTTGCTGTGCGAGAAAAATTACGGTGCGTATGGCGTATTCTGTAGCTCTGGTGATGACCAAGTGCAGCTCCTTCGCAATCCTAGTGAGCTCAGTTCAATATAAAAGCAGATTGTTGACTTACAGAGTAAGCAATACACGTTTTGCTCTTTGGAGTCAATCTGCTAATTATAAGCGCTGGATATCCCTGTTCTGCCCCTTAAGCTTGAAGCTTTTTGGGCCAGACGTCATTGTCCCGTATGTGTCTCTTTCTGCGAACAGGTTGATCCTAAGTATGTTATCTGACAGTCAATTTCCGGCAGGTCGTTTCGCCCCCAGTCCAACTGGGCCCTTTCATCTGGGGTCTTTGATTGCCGCCCTCGGTAGTTACCTGTTGGCGCGCACGACCTCTCGACGCTGGTTGTTGCGCATCGATGACCTCGATCGTCCGCGAGTAGTTAAGGGTGCGGCTGATGGCATAATGTCCCTGCTTGAGGAGTTGGGGTTTCAGTGGGATAAGACCCCGTTGTGGCAGAGTCAGCGCACCCAACGCTACGTCGAGGTACTGCAGTGTCTGAAGGAGAAAGGGCTGGTCTATCCCTGTAGCTGTTCGCGTAAAGAGGTTCTGGCCAGCGCTCCTCATCGCGGAGAGGAGGGACCGATTTATCCCGGTACCTGCCGCGAGGGGTTGGTTAGCCAGCGTTCGCAATCTGCTTGGCGGCTGCGGGTTGATGGCGCCGCGATCTCCTTTCTGGATGGGTTAAGGGGGGCGCAGTCCCAGGACGTACAGCATGAGGTCGGTGATTTTGTGCTCTTTCGTGCCGATGGTCTTTTTGCCTATCAACTGGCGACGGTGATAGATGATTTCGACAGCGGGGTTGATCAGGTGGTGCGCGGCGGTGACCTGCTCACATCGACTGCCCGTCAGATCTTTCTTTATCACTGTTTGCAGAGCGCACCACCGCAATATTTGCATCTTCCCCTGGTGTTGGGCGCGGATGGTGAGAAGCTAAGCAAGCGGCATGGCAATAGCGGTATGGTTAGACGCGAAAATTCGACAGAGATGATGGCTCTGGCATTGAGGTTTTTGGGGCAGAGCCTTCCGTTGGGGTTGCGCGGTGCTCCGGCGGCCGAACAGTTGAGCTGGGCGCTTAAGGCCTTCGACCCCTCATTGCTGCGGGCTGAGGATATGGCCCTCTCAGCGCTGCGGGGATGAGGTGTTTCTTCGGATTCCCTCGCTATTTTGCGGACTGAGTGGGTCGGGGTGGGTGGATCGTTCGCCCTTTCCCTCTCGCCGTGCTTCTGGTACGGTAGATGTGGATGTTTTTGCCCTCTTTCGGGGATCGGTATATGGCTTTCGGGAACGTCCATTCAGCGAAGCTGATAAGGAGTTGAGCATGCGGATTTTGATGGTTATTTTGTTGTTTTAGGTATTGACACGATTTTAGGGGAATAACGAAAATGGCACGAATAAGCGATGATGTGATTGAGCGACTAAAAAACGAAGTCTCATTGGTGCGATTAATGGAGTCTCAGGGCTTTGAGCTAAAGAAACACGGTAAAGACACTATCTGCCGCTGTCCATTCCATGATGATAAAACACCCTCCTTAGTCGTGACGCCGTCTAAAAACCTGTTTCACTGCTTTGGCTGTGATGCCGCTGGCTCGGTAATTGATTGGGTGATGAAGCGTGAGGGGATATCGTTTAGACGTGCGGTTGAGATTCTGCAAAATGACATTGGCTTGATTAGCGAGTCCCATGAGCCAGTGAAACAATCGACGACTAAGCAATTATCCTCTGACTTAGTCGCCGAGCAGGACGAGCAACAAGCGTTAAAACGAATCATTGATTTTTATCATGAAACCTTAAAGCAATCCCCTGAAGCTTTAGAATATTTAGAAAGTCGTGGACTGAATAACCCTGAATTAATCAATAAATTCAAACTGGGGTTCTCCAATCGCACTTTAGCTTATCGACTACCAGCTAAGAATCGAAAAGCCGGTGCTGAAATACGAGGATTATTACAAAGTGTCGGTATCTTACGAAAAACTGGCCATGAGCATTTTAATGGTTCGATTGTTGTTCCCATCTTCGATAACAGACAAGGTGAGAATGAGCAAATCAAAGAAGTGTATGGCCGTAAAATACTCGGCAGCAAATTACGCAAAGGTACGGCTCAACATCTGTACTTACCAGGAGAGCATCTAGGTATTTGGAATCATTTACCTTTAGCCGCTTGTGATGAAATTATTCTCTGTGAATCCTTGATTGATGCCATGACTTTTTGGGTGAATAATTTTAGAAATGTGACTTGTAGTTATGGCACCAATGGTTTTACCGAAGAGTTATTAAACGGGTTAATCAACCATAACATCAAACGAGTGTTGATTGCTTATGACAGAGACGAGGCTGGCAATGTTGCCGCTGACAAGTTAGCGGATCAACTCAAGCAATATAATATTGATTGTTACCGGGTCTTGTTTCCAAAAAATATGGATGCCAATGAATATGCTTTAAAAATGAGTCCTGCAAGGAAAAGTTTGGAATTGGTGATCCGAAAAGCAGAGCCAATGTTGGCAGGTGAACATCCTCCTGGCACACCTGCATTCCGTCCATCCATGGACATCAGTGCTAAAGCGCGAGGAGCAGGGAGCGAGGTTCTAGGAGCGAGAACAGAAAAAGAGCAAGGTAAACCAGTCACAAAAGCAGAAGGAGAAACCGTTTTACCTGCTTCACCGATCCCAACGTCACACAGTTTGGAAGTCACAGCCGAAGTTACTGACAATGAAATTATCATGCTGTTTGGCTCTCGCCGTTATCGGGTTCGCGGTCTTAAAAAAGCCATGAGTTATGAGCAGCTAAAAATTAATCTGTGCGTCAGTGATAACGATTGTATGCACGTTGATCACTTGGATTTATACCACGCCAAACAACGACTCAGTTTTATCAAGCAAGCTTCCATTGAATTGGGGGTTAATGCTGATGTAATCAAAAAAGACCTCACTAAAGTCCTCTGGAAATTAGAGCAATTGCAGGATGAGCAAATTCAAAAAACCTTAAAGCCGGAAGTCAAAGAAATCCAAATTAGCAGCGAGGAAGAACAACAAGCCCTCGACTTATTGCGCTCACCCGATCTACTCAACCAAATATTAAACGACTTTAACCGCGCCGGTGTGGTGGGAGAGGAAACCAATAAACTGGTGGGTTATTTAGCGGCGGTGAGTCGCAAGCTGGACGATCCCTTAGCCGTGATTATTCAAAGCACCAGTGCCGCCGGTAAATCGGCCTTGATGAATGCAGTCCTTGCGATGATCCCAGAAGAAGAAAAGATCCAATACTCGGCCATGACCGGCCAAAGCCTATTTTACATGGGCGAAACCAACCTCAAACATAAAATACTCGCCATCGCGGAAGAAGAAGGGGCGGAGAATGCCAGTTATGCCATGAAGCTTTTACAATCCGAAGGGGAACTCACCATGGCCTCCACCGGCAAAGA
Source organism: Geopsychrobacter sp. (assembly GCA_021647445.1). Taxonomy (GTDB): domain Bacteria; phylum Desulfobacterota; class Desulfuromonadia; order Desulfuromonadales; family Geopsychrobacteraceae; genus Geopsychrobacter. The sequence continues at coordinate 4,518 of JAKIUS010000170.1, forward strand.
TGCTGATGGCAATTTAACTACTCAAGAATACCATGTAGAAGGGCCGGTGATGCTGTTCTCAACCACCACTGCGATTGATTTAGATGAAGAGTTGATGAACCGTTGTTTAGTCTTAACCGTCAATGAAAGTCGAGAGCAAACGAAGCAAATTCATCAAATGCAACGAAGAAAAAGAACCATGGCAGGGCTGGAAGATAAAGCCGAAAAGAAACGGATATTAACCGTTCATAAAAACGCTCAACGACTCATCAAACCGCTACAAATTATGAATCCCTATGCGGATCAACTCACCTTCCTAGACGATAAAACCCGCACTCGCCGAGACCATGAAAAGTACCTCACCTTGATTGATAGCATTGCGCTATTGCATCAACATCAACGGGAAATCAAAACCAAAACCTTCGAGGGTGAAAGTTTCGACTATGTGGAAGTCACCTTAGACGATATTAAAA
>JAKIUS010000171.1 GCA_021647445.1 Geopsychrobacter sp.
GCCGCAATTGGCCGATCAACATCATCCATAGCGGCGGAGAGATCTCCTTCGACTCGGTCGACCGAATGACAGCGGTCATCAGGCGCGCACTTAAAGAGACCAATGGCGACATTCTGGCATTTCTGCCCGGCGCACGCGAGATAGAACGTCTGGCAAGGCAGTCTCTTTCCGCGACGGAGGATCTGCAGATCTGCCCACTTCATGGACAACTCTCGGCGACCCTGCAGCGTCAGGCCCTGACGAAATCAAGCAGGCGTAAACTCATCCTGGCGACCAATATCGCCGAAACAAGTTTGACCATCGATGGCATTGAAACCGTCATCGACAGCGGCCTCTGCCGGCAACCCGGCTTCGACCCAGGCAGCGGACTCACTCGCCTGCAGACCACCCGCATCTCTCAGGCCAGCAGTCAGCAGCGCGCAGGACGGGCAGGACGACAGGGCCCCGGCACCTGTTACCGTCTATGGAGCGAAAATGTTCAGGCAACCCTGCTGCCGCAGACCGCCCCCGAAATCCGTAAGGCCGATCTCACCCCACTGGCCCTGGAACTCGGTGCCTGGGGGATTGAGGATGCCAACCAACTCGACTGGCTCGATCCGCCACCGACAGGAGCGCTGGCTGCGGCGCAGCAACTCCTCAAACAACTCGGATTAAAAGATCAACGTGGACGCATGACCAAAGATGGCGAGCGCGCCACGCGACTGCCGCTCCATCCACGTTTTGCCAGTCTGTTGCTGCACGCCGAGCGGCTTAAATCCTTATCCGTCGGCTGTGTGCTTGCCGCCTACCTCGCCGAAAACGGCGGGAGCACTGACAGCAAAAGTATCGATTTCTCCACGGATCTTCGCAACTTCGCCCAAGGGCTTAAAACAAAAGAAAGATCATTTCAGCCTCGAGTCCGCGCCTTTAAACAGCTCGCCGCGATCTTTTCAATTGCCCCCCCCATGGACGAGCAACTCAGTGCGGATCTACTGGCTGAACTGGTGGCCAAAGCCTACCCAGACCGCGTCGCCTGCTCGGTGGAATTAAACGGGGACTATCTGCTCGCCAACGGTCGCGGGGCCAGTTTAAAAGACCGAACCGACCTGCACAACGCCAACTGGCTGGCCATCACCGACATCAGTCAAAATGACCAGAACGGGGCGCAGATCAGACGCGCCCTGCCCCTCGATGCAGACTGGCTTAACCGACAGATAAATATCGCAACATGGCAGAATGAGGTGTTCTGGGATACCGGAAGCCAGAGAATTCAGGCTCGCCGCAGCAAGAAACTCGGTGCCATCCTCTTGCACTCAAGCCACCAGACCGCCTCCGCCGAACAAGCGCTGCCGATCCTCTGCAGCCTGCTGCGCAAACAGGGAGAACATCTGTTGACCTGGTCACCTGAGGTCGAACAATTTCAACAGCGTATCGGACTTTTGCGCAGGACTTTCGGCCCCGACTGGCCGGATCTTGAACGCGCAGAGTTATTACGCGCACCCGAGGACTGGCTCAGCCCTTTTCTGCATGATATCAGGACGGCGGCTCAACTTAAAAAGTTTAATCTACTGCCCGCGCTGCAGAATATGCTCGACTGGCGTCAGAACCAACAGCTCAACAAACTCAGCCCGCTGCGGGTTATCGTGCCCAGCGGCGAATCGATGAAGATCGATTATCAGGCTGAGGCCCCAGTATTAGCAGTCAAGCTGCAACAACTCTTTGGCTTAGCGGAGACCCCGTCGATCTGCCAGGGACAGGTCCCACTTAAGCTGCACCTGCTCTCCCCCGCCGGACGGCCATTGGCAATTACCCGCGATCTGCGCAGCTTCTGGAATCAGGTCTATCCTGAGGTCAAAAAAGAGATGAGGGGCCGCTACCCGAAGCACCCCTGGCCCGATGATCCATGGTTGGCCACACCGACCCGCAGGCTCAAAAAATTTCAAAAATAATTACAGAGCGATAAAGTCTGCGGTGAGCTCCCCCTGGCTGACTCAGGAATCAACGGAAGTTAAATTTTGTCCTCACCCGTCCGGCCATGACATTGAACAGGTGACTTCGATCAAGGGTGCCAAAAACAGGGGATCTGCGAAGTCCCATGGCATTTATTTCCGCAACAATCAGTTCATGACGGCCCATCTTCAAGCCTTTGCGCAAAGCGGTTAAGGCCTGATAACGGCGACCGGCAAGATGATAGGTACGCCCCAAAGCCAGATAGAGGTCGGCACTCTTGGGATCAGTATCGACCGCACTAGTACACAGGACCAGGGCCCGCGAAAAGTCCAGCCTCTCTTTGGCCAGACAAAAACCCAGCCAGCCGAGTAACTGCGGATTATCATAGCGCCGCACCAAACCCTCAAGTTGCGACAACGCCTTTTGCGAATCACCCCGACGTGCAGCCTCAATCGCTACCTCAACTTCCCGTTGTTTGCTCATAAATCCTCCAGAATCAACTGTTCTCCTCGGCATGACGGCGGAAGAGAGCCGAGCGGATTTCATCGACACAGGTGTAGGGGATCTTCAAACGTCCAACCCCGCGTCCAATGGCGATGGTTGAATCTTCACTGCCATGAAAATCTGAACCGCCGGTCACGATCAGATCATGACGCCGGGCAAGATTGATCAACCAGTAGGTTCCGTCCTGATTCACCCCGTTGTTGTAGGCCTCCAAACCATCGAGACCCATTTCGACAAAGGTCTCAAGCAAAGCCTCCAGCTCGCCATGATTGCGGGTGACATAGGGCGGATGCGCCAGCACCGCGATGCCGCCGGCAGCATGAATCAAGCGGATCGCCTCATCGATGGGGAAGAATCGTTTAACCACATCATTCGGCACCAGATAGCGGTCAAAGGCCTCATCATGATTCTGAACATAACCGGCACTGCGCAGCGCCAGAGCGATGTGCGGTCGACCGATGGTGCCCGCAGCGCTCGCGGCGATGGCCTCGAAATCAAGCGGTTCACGTCCCTCTTCAGCCAACTGGCTATTCACCTTTGTAACGATCTGCTGGTTTCTGCCGGCCCGAAACTCCCGAAAACCAGCCAGCTGATGAACCAATTCGACATGATGGTGATCGAAACCATAACCGAGCAGATGAATATCCTGATAATCCTGCCATTGGGTCGAGAGCTCAACCGCCGAAATCACTTCGATTCCATGCTCTGCACCGGCACACAGGGCCCGGTCGATACCATCCACGTTATCATGATCGGCAATTGCAATCACCTTCATCCCGGCCGCCGCCGCCATGGCGACGACTTCAGCTGGGCTATAACGCCCATCGGAGCAGCTGGTATGCAGATGCAGATCAACCTGTTGCGTCGTCACCGGTTCTCTCCCTTGACTGTAAATCCGGCACGTGTCAGAGCGGCGCCCAGATCGGTCGTCACCTTGACCTGTTTCTTCTCGGATTTCTGCTTTGCGCGCTGTTTTCCAGCGGTGCGTTGCGGTCGCGCTGGTTTCTCCCCAGACGCGGAGTCAGGCGAGTCTCTGTCGTCCCCCGAACGCATACTCAAGCCGATCCGTCGCCGCTGAACGTCAACCGAAACGACCCGCACCTGAACCTGCTGTCCGACCCGCACCACCTTGGCCGGGTCACGTACAAAATGATCGGCCAGCTGACTGATGTGGACCAAGCCATCCTGATGCACGCCAAGATCGACAAAAGCGCCAAAGGCGGCGACATTGGTCACAATGCCATTCAAGCGCATGCCTTCTTTAAGATCTGCTATTTCGGTCACGTCTTCGCGAAAGCTGTTGATACTGAAGGTTTCACGCGGATCGCGTCCGGGTTTAAGCAGCTCAGCCTGGATATCGCGCAGGGTCGGCAAGCCGATATCAGTTTCAGTATAACGATTCAGGTCGATCTGCTCTACCCCGGCCCGATTGGAGATAAAACTCGGCAGATCGAGTCCAGCATCGGCCGCCATGCGTTCGACGAGCGGGTAGCGTTCGGGATGCACGGCGCTGTTGTCGAGGGGATTTTTTGCACCATGAATACGCAGAAACCCGGCCGCCAACTCGAAGGTTCGCGCACCGAAGCGTGGCACCTTCAGCAGCTCGGCGCGGCTCTTAAACGCCCCCTGTTTATCGCGACGGGCAACAATGGCGCGCGCCTGACTTTCGCTGAGACCAGAGACAAAACTGAGCAACGCCCAAGAGGCCGTATTTAATTCAACCCCAACATAGTTCACGCAGGACTCAACCACCTCATGCAAGGCTTTTTTCAACAGGGATTGCGAAACATCATGCTGATATTGACCGACCCCGATACTTTTAGGATCGACCTTGACCAGCTCAGCCAGAGGATCCTGCAGGCGACGGGCGATGGAGATGGCACCACGCACGGTTAAATCGAGATCAGGAAACTCCTCGCGGGCGATATCAGAGGCGGAATAGATGCTCGCCCCCGCCTCACTGACCATCACCACCGGCAGTTTGATTGCGGCATCCTTCAGCTGTTGACGGGCGAAGAGTTCCATCTCGCGGCCAGCGGTGCCATTGCCGACAGCGATCATCTCGACTCGATGCTCTTTTCACAGGCGTATAAATTGTTCCCCTGCCCCTGCAGCACGTCCCCCTCCGGTATGCGGATAGATCGTGGTATGCGCCAAAAATTGGCCCGTTTCATCAACCACTGCCAACTTGGAACCGGTGCGCAGTCCAGGGTCGATGCCCAGGACCCGTTTATTCCCCGCCGGTGAAGCGAGCAGCAAATGGCGTAAGTTTTCGGCAAAAACCTTGATCGCCGCCTCATCCGCGCTCTTTTTTGCGTTCAGTCGCAATTCAACTTCGATGGCCGACGAGATCAGGCGTTGATAACTATCGCGCATTACCTCGATGAGCCAAGGCTTGAATGGCGCATTTTTCGGCAGAATCAGATCAACCAACGCAGCGACAATCTCCTCTTCGGAGGCTTCAATCTTAAGTCGCAGGATCTCCTCCTTCTCGCCGCGGCGCATGGCCAGCATGCGGTGAGAAGGCA
>JAKIUS010000172.1 GCA_021647445.1 Geopsychrobacter sp.
CCAGCAGTGGCTCCCAGCCGGTGACGGCACCGAACAAGCTGTAGGCGACGATAGATGCGATGATGCAGGGGATTAAACCCTCGTGTTCGAATTCAGGATCACGGTAGAGGACCTCAACCGCGAAGAGTGCGCCGCCCAAGGGGCTGCGGAAGGTCGCGCCGATTCCGCCCGCCATCCCCGCGAGCAACAGAATACGCCGATCCATGATTGAGAGCCCCAGCTTGGTGGCCATAAAAGAGCCGAACCCGGCACCGATCTGGGCAATCGGGCCTTCGCGGCCGGCTGAGCCGCCGGTGCCGATGGTCGCAATTGAGGCGATGGTTTTAATAAACGGCACCCGGGTGCGGATCAGGCCGCCCTTGCGATGGAAGGCTTCCAATGCACCATCGGTACCATGTCCTTCAGCCTCGGGCGCATAGGTATAGACCAGCCAGCCGGAGATCAGGCCGCCGAGAACCGGAATCAGGAACAAAAACCAGCGAAAATTGAGTTGGAGACTATCAATGTAGGGCGATTCTGCCGTCGCAGCAACCCCTTCTTGGGGCGGATGATAGTTGGCTAATTTGCCGAGCATCAGGTGATCAACGGCGTTGGTGGCGTAATAGAAAAAGAGCGCGCCACAGCCCGCAACGATACCGACGAGAACAGCCAGGAAGAGCAGACGGAAGCCTGATTCAGAGAAATTGGTGCGCAGGGTTTTTAGACTGAGGGGGAAACCCATGGGGCATGTGCTCCGGTGCAGGGAGAGGATAACGGTCCTTTGTAGCAAAGCTGTTGCTATTCAGCAAGGAATGAATAGCGATTGTTGGGCTTGCAAATCGCTGAGTGGGCGACTAAACTCCATTTCGATGCAAAAAAAAGAAGGAAAACCGTATGTCCTCAAGTAAAAAAAACGACCCCGCAATCAACAAACTCTGTCGCAGGTGTGTGCGTAATTGCCGTCAGGGTGAGTCGGTTTTATTGCTCAATTGTCCGAGTTTTTTACCCCGCCCCTTTAAATCCGAAGAATTGGAATTTACCCAGCTCGATCTGTTTGCTCCGTCGGTCAGAAAAGACTGAAACGTTCTGGTGGAAAAGGTCAGTCCCTCTGTCTCAGACCTCTTGCAGGAAATCGCGCAGGCGTGGAATGAATTTTTCCGGTTCGACAAGAAAGCTGTCATGGCCATAGTCTGATTCGATAAGGTGGTAAGTGACCGGCTTTTTTAAGCGTTCTAATTCGGTGACAACCTCTTCGGCCTGTGCCGGGGGGTAGAGCCAGTCGCTGCTGAATGAAAACCAGAGAGAGGGACAGTTCAGGTTGTCCAGCGCTTCCTCCAAGGAGTCGAAACGCCAGGCGACATCGTAAAGATCAAGGGCTTTGGCCAGGTAGAGAAAGCTGTTGGTATCGAAGCGGTCGACAAATGAATTGCCGTTATAGTCGAGATAGCGTTCTATCTCGTACTTGCCGAAAAAATCGAAGATTCCGTCCATGCGCGAAAAACGCCGTTCAAATTTTAATTGCATCGAAGCATCGGACAAAAAGCTGATGTGACCAACCGCGCGGGCCAGCGCAAACCCGTCGGCCGGGGGATGTTCGGGACGATAGTTGCCCTTTTTCCAGAGAGGATCGTTGAAGATTGCCTGACGTGCCAGGGAGTTGAGGGCAATCGCCATCGGCGAGGTTCGGCCTGTCCCAGCGATCGGCACGATGGAGCGCACCCGTTCGGGGAAATGGATGCCCCATTCAAGGGCCTGCATCGCGCCCATGGAGCCGCCGACCACGCTGTGCAGTTGTTCGATGTTCAGTTTGTCGATCAACATTTTTTGCGCACGCACCATATCGCGCACCATGATAACTGGAAAGTTGAGCCGATAGGGACGCTGATTGGTCGGGTTGTTGCTGGCGGGGCCGGTCGAGCCTTTGCATGAACCAATAACATTGCTGCAGATGACGAAATAGCGTTCGGTATCGAAAACCTTACCCGGGCCGATCATGTTGTCCCACCAGCCCGGCTTACGATCATCTTCATGATGGCGGCCTGCAGCATGTGCGTCGCCGGTCCAGGCGTGCGTCACTAAAATGGCATTTGAGCGCCGGGCGTTTAACTGGCCGTAGGTCTCGTAGGCGATGGTCAACGGACCGAGCCGCCGCCCGCTTTCGAGGCGCAACTGGGTGTCAAAGTGTGCATATTCGGTTGTGACAATGTCGATGCCTGGATTCAAATCTGCCGGTTCCTCGTGTCGTTCACAACACTAAACAACCATGCACTAAAAGTGCATGGGTTTGGGTCGGGACTGAAAGTCCCTTAAAATCAAGGTCCAAGATCGTCATCCTCGCGAAAGCGGGGATCCACGCTTCATAAAACCACTGGATTCCCGCCTTCGCGGGAATGACGAAAATATGAGTAGCATCTGAAAGACTTGGACTAAAGTCCATAGTTTTTACTAGCGTGATGGAACAATAAAAAAGGCCCATTTCCGATAAGGAAACGGGCCTTTTAGAGGAGTAGGGTCTCTTTAAGAGGCACCGTCCTTATCTTTCTCTGCATATCAGAGAAGGATTTGGCACCGGACCCCGTCAGTGTAATTGTTGAATCAAAAAATCACTCGATTCAACCACATTAGATAACGAGCGGTTGCCGTGGCTTCAAAGGGCCTTTCCCTCCACCACTCACGATAAAGACGCGGGGCGCATGTCGCGCCCGAATGTTTTTGAACTCTAGCCCAGCGGGACTACAGCTGTCAATCGTAATGCCAATCGATTCTCAACGACCGGTTCAGATTTTGAAAGTTCCGATATTTTTCTGCAGGCTCTTGGTCTGAGCCGAGAGGGTTTTTACAATCTGATTGAACTGATCGGAACGCTGCGCATTGTTCTCGGCGATTTCGGCAGCTTGGGCAACGACCTGCATCGCTTGCTGACTACTCTCATTCTGCTGCAGGGTAGCGCTGTGAATTTTTTCGATTGTCTCCTGAATCAGCTCCATTGCCATGGCAATCTGCTGGCTGCCGCGTTTCTGTTCATTGGTACTGTTCTTGACCCGTGCTGAAATACCGGTCATCTGTTCAGCCGCATTCGCCAGGTGTCTGGTGCTGCTGCCCTGTTGGCTGATGGAGGAGGCGACCTGCTGGAGCGTGTCAGTGATATTTATTACCGCCTGTGTGATGATATGGCTGGCTTCTGTCTGGTGTCTGGCCAGTTCGGTAATTTTCTTGACCTGGGTCGTTGAGGTGACGGCACTCTTGTGCAATTTCTCAAGTGCTTCGCCTGCCGTCTGGCTGCGCGCGACCTCTTGCTCAGCCTTAATGCTGCCAGCTTCGATGGCATTGGCCGCCATGCGCGTGCCTTCTTGTAGGCTTTCAACAATCCCAGTGATTTCATCGGTTGAGATCGAGGTCCGTTCGGCGAGGCTGCGAATTTCGTTGGCGACCACTGCAAACCCCTTGCCGTGTTCTCCGGCTTGGGCCGCAATAATCGCCGCATTTAAGGCCAGCAGGTTGGTCTGGTCAGCAATCTCCGCAATGACAGTAATGATATTGCCGATCGCGTCAGAACGGTTTCCCAGTTCTCGGATTGAATGGTGGGCCTGCTCAATAGTCTGCTGAAGGCCGCTGATTCCCCGGATGGTATCCATGACAGCAGCTTTTCCTTCGAGAGATTCTTCCGCCGCCTGTACGACCAATTGTTGGGTTTCTTTGGCCCCGTCATCAATCGCGCGGGTTGCTTCATCCATCTGGCGGATCGACTCTGCGGTCTCCTGGGTGTTTTGCGAGAGTGCGCTGACGTTCCCCTCTATCTGCTGATTTGAGGAGGAGAGTTGATGGATTGAACTTGAAATCTCACTGGTGATGGCGAACAGGTTTTCCATCTGCTCGGAGATGCCAGTGGTGGTCGAGCCGAACTCCTGGGTTGCCGCCGCACTCTCCTGTACCGAAGCGACCAGTGAGGAGACGTTGTCGGCAATCTCGCCAGCCATTCCACTCATCTTTTTGATCGCCAGATGACTCTTTTCGAGCGCCTTCGATTGCTCACTAGCGTCATTATTCATTTCGACGGACCGATCTCCGATTTGGCGCGCCGCGTCGCCGACCTTCTGGGTGGCGGTGCGGATGTGCATGATCATTTCACGCAGACTGGCCATCAGTCGGTTGAAGCTTTTGGCGAGAGCTCCAACCTCGTCGCCCGAGGTGATTGGCAGGGTGCGGGTCAGGTCTCCTGCCCCATCGGCGATCTGGTGCAGGTTGCCGACCACTTGCTGCAGGGGGGTCGTAATTCCTCGTGAAACGATCACGGCCACGGCCGCCGCCAGGAAGAAGACTGCGATCAGTACAATCAGCAGGGTTTGTTGCATGGTGCTTTGCGCCCGTTGTGCCGCCGCCCGGTCGATGGCCAGATAAAAACCGCCCTGATCGTCAGGCAGGGAAGAGGGGAAGAGCGCGTAGGGGATGTTATTGGAAACGACCTTCTGTAGTTGATGGTTGAGGATTTGCGTCAAATCCAACTGTGCGAGTTGCTGATTCGAGGTCGCAACGATCCTGTTTCCGTTGTGAAATGCGATTTCGGTGCCGATCAGGGTATGAAGATGGTTGGCCGTTGCATCGGTGAAAACACGAAAACCGTTCAAGCGCGCAATCACCTGGCCCTGAAGGCTGATGGGAACTCCCGCCGTTAGAGTCAGGTCGCCACGGATCAGTTGAAAATGATTGTTCGCATCGGCTTCAAGGGCCTGCGACAGGTTCTCCTGCTCTTCCTCGGTAAGAGTCTCTGTTTCAAGAGAGTCTTGTCCCTTTGACAGGGTATAGAGAAGGCCACTCTGGTTGAGAAGTTCTATCCGTTCAAGGTCGTAGTCCTGTTTCAGCTTTTTTAAAATTGGCTCCAAACGGGTCGTGTCCCCTGTAAGCTGGCTGAAATAGACGGCGTTGATCAGTTCCGAGTTCTCCTGCAAGGGCTTGATATCTGCCATTAGTTC
>JAKIUS010000173.1 GCA_021647445.1 Geopsychrobacter sp.
GGGGCAAGATTATCCTGTTTTTCAACCTGCTGCTGAGGGGGGCGAGAATGTTGATTTCGCCGTTGCCCCTGAACCGGATACAGATTTAACTCTGGCGCAGGCGTTGAGTTTGACTATGCGTTATAGCGCCGATCTGGCCTCTTCTGCCTGGGAAATTAAGGCCAGGGAAGGAGAACAACTTCAGGCCGGTCTGTTGCCGAACCCTGAACTTTCCATTGAAGCCGAAAATTTTGCTGGTGACAACGCCATGAGCGGATACGATTCCGCTGAAACGACCATTGCTGTCAGTCAATTGCTGGAGATGGGCGGTAAACGGCAGAAGCGTAGTCTGATTGCTGATCTCGGGCGGCAGCTTGCCATTTGGGATCATGAACGCAAACGGCTCGATATTCTTACCGAAGTAACCAAGGCGTATGTCGATGTGGTTGCCGGCCAGCAAAGGGTCGCGCAGACAATTGTGCTGGGCGAACTGGCTGGAGCCGTTCAACGTGCGGTTCGTGAACGGGTTGAGGCTGGCAAGGTCTCTCCTTTGGAATTGACCCGGGCGGGTGTTGAACTCTCTGCTGCACACCTGAGTAGTCTTAAGGCACGTCGAACCCTGAAATCTGCCCGCAAAACACTGGTATCATTCTGGGGGGCTTCAGATGCGCGTTTTGGAAGGGCTATTGATGGTCTGAAAACAACGCCGGTTCTCCCGCCCTTTGAATTGCTGGTTAAGGCGATTGGCAGCAATCCTGATCTTGCGCGGTGGACAACGGCATTAAAGCAGAAACAGATTGAGAGTGAACTGGCTAAAGCCATAGCTGTGCCCGATGTGACGGTCAGTGTTGGCGCGCGAAATTTTCAGGAGACGGGGGATCATGCCCTGGTGGCTGTTTTGGAAGTTCCGCTGATGTTCTTTGACCGTAATCAGGGTGGTCGTCAGCAGGCACTGGCTGAAATTCAACGGATTCGACGTGAGCAGCAAGCGGCGCAGACACGAATTCGTGCCGATCTTTCGGTGGCGTATCAGGAATTTATGAGTGCCGACGATGAGTTGCTGGTGCTGGTTAAGGAGATGCTTCCAGGGGCCGAACAGGCGTTTAAGGCGACCAATCTTGGTTATCGGGAAGGTAAATTTGGGTTTCTCGAAATGGTTGATGCGCAACGCACTTTGTTTGAGGTACGTGGGCAGTATGTGGCTTCCTTGGCGACCTACCACAAGGCTAAAGCCGATATCGAACGCTTGATTGCCCGTCCTCTGGCGGGGCTTACGACAGAATCTAACATTAAAAAATGAGGTTAATGATGATAAAGCAGGTTATGTGGAAAACCATTTTTATACTGGTAATGGGACTGACTATTGGTCTTCCGGTTCTGGCTGTTGCCGGGGAGCATGGAAAATCGTCGCAGGCTGAAGAGGGGCATGGAGAGGAACACGATGAGGGGGTTGTGCGTCTGACTGATGCTGAAATGAAGGAATTTGGTATTTTGGTCAAGCAGGCCGGGCCGGGTCGTTTGAATGTTTATGTTGACCTTCCCGGTGAGATTGTCATCAATGCTGATCGCCTAGCACATGTGGTGCCACGGGTTCCAGGCATTGTTCGCGAGGTGCGCAACAAGCTTGGGGATCAGGTTGTAGAGGGTGATGTGATGGCGGTTCTTGAAAGTCGCGAACTGGCCGATACCAAGGCTGAATACCTGGCTTCGCGTGAACGCTTGGTTCTTGCCCAGTCAAACTTTAAACGTGAAGAACGGCTTTGGAAGAAGAAGGTTTCAGCAGAACAAGAATATCTCGACGCCAAGCAGGGGCTGGCTGAAGTACGGATCAACCTGCGCTCGGCAGAACAGAAGTTGCATGCCCTGGGCTTTGCCGAAAGCTACCTGGCGCAACTCCCGGAACACCCCGATAAAACCTATACCCGCTATGAAATGACGGCTCCTTTCGCTGGGGCGGTAATCCAGAAACATATCTCTTTGGGCGAGGCCTTGAGCGATTCTTCGGAGGCTTTTGTTGTTGCAGATTTGAGTACGGTCTGGGTCGATATCAACGTTTACCAGAAGGATCTGATCAAGGTTCGTCAGGGCCAGAAGGTAGTCATTGAGATAGGTCACGGTTTCGAGCCGGTCAACGGCGTTCTCTCTTATGTCGGTCCCTTAGTCGGTGAAGAGACCCGAACTGCTCTGGCGCGGGCGATTCTGCCGAATCCCGCCGGGAAATTGCGTCCCGGCATGTTTATCACCGCGCGGGTGGCGACTGATAGTAGCGATGTTGCGATGCTGGTACCGAAGACTGCGTTACAGGTTCTGGAAGGGCAGACGGTTGTTTTTGTCCTTGACGAAGATGGCTTTGAACCCCGTCCGGTGGTTGTTGGCAAGAAGAATGGTTTACAGGTTGAAATCAAATCCGGGCTGCAACAGGGCGAACGTTATGCCTATACCGGGGCATTCACTTTAAAAGCGCAGCTTTCCAAGGGCGCTTTCGGTGGTGGACACGGGCACTAGTACCATGTAACCCATAATCTTTCGCATCTTGCTGGTTATTCCCCGCGTCAGCTGCGTTGCACTTCACCGCTTCATAGCTACGGTTATGCAGCGGAAAGCGCGCCTTGCCGACACGGAAAATCCCGGCGCAATCTTACGAAATCCTATGAGTTACAGGGCACTAGGAGCACACGAAATTTTCACCGCAACGCGTTCAAAACGGCATAAGAGCTGATGGCATGACGACTTAATAAGTTGTTCTGTACGCAGCATCCGCGCCGCTAAAATGCTGTCGGTGAATACTTTGGAGATAAATTATGGAAAAAATAATACGTCTGGTTTTACAGAGCCGCCTGCTGATGTGTGTGCTGGGGGTGGTGGTGATCGGTGCCGGTTGGTACAGCTACAATCGTTTGCCGGTCGATGCCTTCCCCGATGTCACCCCGGCATTGGTTCAGGTTTTTACCGAGACTGAGGGCCTGGCACCGGAAGAGGTGGAGAAGTATGTCACCTATCCGGTCGAAGTGGCAATGAACGGCTTGCCGAAACTTAAGAAGATCCGTTCGGTTTCCAATTTTGGGTTATCGGTAATCAATATCTATTTTGAAGATGGCACCGATATCTTTTTTGCCCGGCAACTTGTCGGCGAACGTTTGCAACAGGCGCGCGAGGAGATTCCGCCCGGGTTCGGTGAGCCAGTGATGGGGCCGATCTCTACCGGATTGGGACAGATTCTCTTCTATGTTGTCGAGGATGAAATTGGCAATCGCAGCCCGGAAGAGATGCGTGAAATTCAGGATTGGCTGATAAAGTTCAATATTCAGACCGTTCCGGGAGTGACCGAGGTTCTGTCGATCGGTGGTGAGGTCAAGCAGTTTCAAGTGCAGATTCGGCCTGCTGATTTGTTGCGTTATGATCTGACTCTCAATGATATTGTCGAGACTGTGCGGGCTAACAATTCAAACGTTGGAGCCCAGTTTCTGGTCAAAAATGCTGAAGAGTATATTGTTCGTTCCGTCGGTTTGGCGGAGAAGTTGGAAGATCTGGAGAAGATTGTTCTTAAGGTCAAGGATGGAACCCCGATCTATCTTGAGCAAGTGGCCGATGTGGTGATCGGTGGTGAGATACGTCGTGGTTTGGTTACCATGGATGGTAAGGGTGAGGCAATGGTCGGCATGATCCTCAAGCTGATCGGCACCAATACCTCACAGGTTATTAAAGACGTTAAGTTGAAAATCGAAAAAGTTAATCAGGTTCTTCCTGAAGGGATCAAGATTGTTCCCTATTACGATCAGGCGACCCTGGTTAAAAAGTGTGTCAATACTGTGACCAAGGCTCTGCTTGAGGCTGGAGTGCTGATCGTTATTATCCAGTTATTGATGCTTGGCGGTATTCGACCGAGTGCGGTGGTGCTCGCCTCGATCCCCTTCTCGCTGGCCTTCGCTTTTTTCCTGATGAACTATTTTGGAGTTTCGGCCAACCTTATGTCGCTGGGCGGGTTGGCGATCGCACTTGGCCTGTTGGTTGATGGTTCGGTGGTCATGATCGAAAACATCGATCGTCATATTCACACGGCCGACCCGGATGAATCGATGCGGCAGATTGTGCTGCGCGCCAGTGCCGAGGTGGCACGCCCGATTGTTTTTTCGCTTTTGATTATTGTCATTGTTTTTATTCCGCTCTTCACCCTGCAGGGTGTCGAAGGAAAAACGTTCCGCCCTTTGGCCCAAACCATGTCGTTCGCAATATTTGGTTCCCTGGTTTTTACCATTCTGCTGGCTCCGGTTCTCAGTAGCCTGCTGATGCGACGTCCGAAAAAGACCGGGGAGCATAAGGAGTTGCTGGTGGTGCGCTGGATGCTTGCGGTTTATCGTCCCGCAGTGACCCTGTTCGTGCGGCGGCCGGTTATCCCGATTGCGTTGTCGGCTGGTTTGTTGGTGGTCGGGATTTTTCTGTTCACCCAGCTCGGCTCAGAGTTCGTTCCCCGTCTCAACGAGGGCGACCTGTTGATCCGGGCGACCATGGCACCCTCTATATCGCTTGATGAAGCGAGTATCAATATGGGCCGTTTTGAACGTCGTTTGATGGCCAAGTTTCCCGAAGTCACCCGGGTGGTCACCCGTGTTGGACGGGGTGAGGTCGGGGCGCATGCCGATCCGATCAATAATGCCGAGGCCTTTGTGGCGTTGAAACCACAAGATGAATGGGTCTCGGGTGAAACGCCGGACGAACTTTACGCGGCGATCGGTGAATTTTTAGAAGATTTTCCTGGCGCGCAATTTAACGTCACTCAGCCGATTGCTGCCGCAGTTGATGAGCTGCTGACCGGGACAAAAGCGGCCCTGGCGATCAAAATTTTTGGTGAGGATATGGAGATCCTCAAGCAGAAGGCGGCAGAGATCGAAGCGGTCATCCGTGATGTCCCCGGTGCGGCGGATGTACAAAAAGACCAGGTTACCGGTACGCCTCAGTTAT
>JAKIUS010000174.1 GCA_021647445.1 Geopsychrobacter sp.
TCAGCAGAGCCATGGTCTCTTGCGTTTTCTCGTAACTTTCGATGTCCTGCATAACCACCTTGGCTTCACCGTTCTGGGTGATGATCAAAGGCGCTCCTTGTTCTTTCAGGCTACGTACGATTTCTGCGGCATGCGCTTTGAGATAGCTGATCGGTTTGATTTGGTTGGATAGCTTCATGAATCATCTCCTTACTATTGTGACCAAATATAGTCCGATAACAGGTCGTCCGTCAAGATCGGAAGAAAGGGGTCAGGTCGAAAGCGCCGGTAAATCCGGCATGGAAGACCGGACAGGTTAATTGTCGCCGAACAAGCACGACTGCAAACGCACCTGCGCAAGCGGCATAAGGTCAGAGATCGCGGGACAGGATACGCCGAACAGCCGTTCTTTGTACGAAAAGCACGGACTGTACAAGGTGCCGACAACAGCAGCCTGGACGAAGGCGCATGCCTTACGATGAAGAACATCGGAAAACCGCACGCACGGTTTGATGAGGGAGGGCAGGGTCAGATGGCGAGAAACGGTTATCCTCGTCTAACGAAAGTGACGGGCACGCATACTCAATGATCTTGCGCATTTGAACCTGCTCTCTACTCTACCCTTTCTTCTTTCTTTTCTTAACCTGACACAGGGGGGTAGCGCATGGGGTGGGGTGGTGTCAAATGGGTTTTGAATTGTTGATTGAGGCGCAATATGCTAAGAAGTTTGTACTTTTAATGCTGAGGAGGGAAAAATGTCAACAGAGTATAAAGTTATCCGGTCTCATTGTAATGAGTGTGGTCCCGACAGAGAGCATCGAGTTATTGCTCAAACCACAAAAAGCGGTTCAGAGGCTTATGATCGTCACTATTCTATTGAGTGGCAAACTGATTCTTTTTTGATTGAATGTTGCGGGTGTCGTGAGGCGACTCTTAAAAAGACATATTGGCACTCTGAGATTGACCGAGAGGATAATATAACCGCCTCTTATTATCCGTCGCGGGTCTCTAGGAAGAAGCCAAAATGGGTCAGCCAACTTTCTTATGGGTTGCGTGCTTTGTTAGGGGAGATCTATTCATCACTTCATGCCGGTAACTTGCGGTTGGCGATGATGGGTGCCAGAACAGTACTGGATACATACATGGTCGGTAAGGTTGGTGACGTTGGTGGTTTTGAGCAAACTCTTAAAGAGTTGACCAAACAGGGGTATCTTGCCGATAAAAATAAGGACATTCTTGAGGCTGCTTTAGATGTTGGCCACGCTGCCTCACATAGGGGGCATGAGCCTAGCGACCTTGAAGCGGATCATGTTATGGATATTGTCGAGAATTTGATTCAAACAGATATTCTGACTTCTGCTGCAGGGGATTTGAGGAAAAGTACCCCAGCCAGAAAGAAGTGATGTTTATGTTGGTATGAGGCCGAACATCTTTTTCTTTTTTGGAGATATTGTGGAGGCTCCAGCGGCCTTTTCGGTTGCTTTATCGAGATCTTCTTCGGACAGGTGGCCAAGAAGAATGCTGGCGTTACTACTGTATCGCGTTCTGAGCTCATCCAGGGGAAAGCTGAATAAGTTCGAACAATCTAAGAACGAATCGTGCTCTAGATAATCTCTTTGATCGCTTGTGAATTCGATCTGGAGATTTCGTAACGCGTCAGTGTATAGGCATTGAAGGTTGAGCTCGCTATTGATCAAAAAGTGTCCGATCAGGGCTTTTCTTTCATTGATACCAAGAATTACAATTCTTTTGTATTTAGGTGGGGTGGTGTCTTGAACAAAGACCGAGAACACTGCTCCCGGGCGGATGTTTTGTTCTCGGTGTTTTTTTTGAAAGTCGGCTGGAAAGAAGTCACCGAGACTGGCAGCCATCCTTGAATATCCTCCGGTTTTCAGCGAGCTCGCTCATATACGAAATCATTGCAGGACTGGTCCCCGCGGTCTTGGCTATATCCCTTAAAGAGATACGGCTATCATCTTGTGCTCTATCGTATGCGGCGTCATGGGACAGTCTAGTCAGTTCCCCAAAGCCTTTCTTTTTGTTTTCTTCAATTGAAGCGTTAAGGCACTCAAGTTCCGACTCTGAGAGTTCATCCATGTCGGGATTCTGGAGCGGTTTTACCTGGTTGCCTTCAACTTCGAAATACGGACGGAACTCCTCAGCCGATAGGCAGGTACCGTCACCTCTCACCGCCCTGAGGATGTCATAAAGGCAGGAAGGGACAGGACCATATTTCATGGCAATATAATGATCGCCAACGATAGGGCGGCCGAATTTGGAGATATGCTTCTGGTCTGCGAAATAGAAAATCTTGAAGATTTTGTGTATTCCTGGGTAGCATCTGGAGCTCATTAATTGCTGAACAACATAAAGGGCGGCCGCGACCCCTTTTTCTTTGTCAAAATCAAATCGGATCATTGTTTCCTCATTTCGATCATCTTTTTCGACATTTAGATCATCATTATAACAGTTCGGATGGACATTTCTCAAACTTTAGGACTAACAGGGATTAGGCGGTCAAGGAGTAGACACGAAAAAACGCCACCAGCTAAGTCTTGGCAACGTATAATTGTTACTTAGGCATCCCTCCCCGTGTGTTCATATGTGAACATACTGGACATATCTTGTCACAGTGTCAATAGCAAAGTGGAAACAGATTTCTGCTAGCCCCCCATTAAATGGTCGTTTTGAAGGTAGATTCGAACTCTTGAGGTCTATCGATTGCGTAGTGAGGATAGACGAAGGGGGCAGGACTGCTGTTGGCTGTTACGCTGGCCCATCGGTAGATTTTATCCGCATATCCGGGTGTATTAATTTATGGCAATATCTTTTTGAACTTCTGCTTGACCCCATCGATCACGAAAGGCGTCAGCCGTTTTTTTTCTTTGAGGATCTGCTTCATTAGCTCTTTCTTCTTGTGAGGGATGACCGGCTCAGCCACTGATATCATTTTCAGTGCCTCCTTGGGACAGGTCGAGAGGCAGGCTCCACAGCCGAGACAAGCACTTTCAGTAACCGCCAGTCTGCGAAATTTGCCGTTGATGCTCACCTCAAGGGCTTTGACGTTGCAGGCTTTGACACAGAGTCCGCAACTGGTGCATTTCTCGGGATCAACTTTGACCAAAAAGCCGGTCTTGCCGATCCCCTGATGATAACCGGCCTGCACCCCGGCGAGGAGTTCGCAGCAGCAGGAGCAACAGTTGCAGATGAAGCTCGGTTTGTGCCGGATATTGTCGGTTATGTGGGTCAGGTTATATTCTCGAGCCTGGTCGATTACGGTCAAAAGCTCATCGACACTTCGTTCTTCGGCAAAGCCGCGCCGCGCCATGAATTTAGCGGCACTGCCGAGGGAGATACAGATTCCCTCCACAGGTGCTCCCTTGGCACAGCTTTCATTTAAATGTTCCTTCTTGTGGCGGCAGTAGCAGAGGCCGACCGCGCCGCCGCCTGCTTTACGGATGATCTCTCTTGCGCCTTCGTAGCTGGTGACAGTTGAACTGACCGGGATCGTTTCTTCGTAGGCTAACGAGCGGGTCAGGGGCGTCTTGCTGCCGAAAAATTCACTAGCTTGACCGTTTTGGGGATCTTCATAGAGGTATTCGCCCATCAGTTTCGCCAACTCAGCAACTGGAAGATCTGCGCGTTGCTTCATGAAGGTGAACTCAAAGAAGCCGATCAGCCCCGGCAGCAGCAGGTAGTATGTCGTCCCCTTGTGTGGCATGTCGACGACCAACCCCTTGTTCGCCATCTGTTCCAGGGTCGCGGCGAGTGTGACCGGGTCGCGTTTGGTCCGCTTGGCAAGTTCAGCGAGGGTGGCTTCATGGAGGGGAAAGCGTGAGGCGATAAATGCTTCCTCTTCACTGAAGAGAATCGCCAAAATCTGGCGCAACTTGTCGTTATCAACCAGTCCGATCGGGTATTTGTTGAGTCGGTCGATGAGCGGGATAATGCTGTCTTTGCTGGTACTGTGGTGTCCCATGCGTCAGCCTTTTCTCTTTTTGGACCGATTTAAGCCACTGAGAAAGCCTTGCTTTAGCTTTTTCGAGGCGGGTTTATCTCCCAGGTAGATCAGCAGAATTCCCTTGGCTAGTTCGGGTGAATGGAGTGAGCCGAGCAGGTCGTAGTTTTGAAAAACACTGACGGTTCCATCCTTGTCAATCGCAAGATCGACAACATCGCCCTTGATAAAGTCACCCTTGAACCAACTCATAAAGGCCTTCTCTTCGGGGCTGCCAGAGAGTTGCGGCGTATTGTGGTAGAACCCCTCGGCAAAAAGGCCGAGCAGGCTCAGGCGTTTGACCCGGCTGTAGAGGAAATTCATGCGAACCAGCTTGCCCCCAGGCAGGGCGAGGACCTGCGGGGCACTCTCGGCGGGACTGGTGGTGTAGAGTGAACCGACATAGATCTTCATTAAATATTTTGTGCGCAGACCGTAGCCATTGAGGTGCAGAATTTCATCGCCGACCTTAACGGTCGGTTCGATGGGAACCCCTTTCACCGTCAGGGCTGAAGCGGTTTGAGCAAGGCAGATCAGAATCATCATCAGCAGAATCTTTTTCATTGTCCACTCCTTGGAGGCTATCGCACTATTCATGATCCGGCTACAAATCCGGCTGTTTGGCCCAGATTTCAGCTCCTTTTCGACCAATAGCTACGGCTATTACTCTCAAATGAGCCAAAATCTGTTCTCAAACTTCCGAATTTTCGCTTCGGCTCGTATAGTCCGACAGCCTCCTTGTTCTCAGATAAAAAAAGGGGGGGATATCCCCCCCCCCATAGCAGAAACAACACCGGGGGAACGAGAGAGAGAGAGTTATGTCCGGAGGGTTTCGCAACGCGTATTTGTAAAATTTATTGCCCGAGCATGCCTTCTTTCATGTCATCACCGGCCGGATCATCGCCGAGATAAATCAACAGAATCGCTTTCGCCAGACGGGCTGATTGAGTTGATCCGAGCTG
>JAKIUS010000175.1 GCA_021647445.1 Geopsychrobacter sp.
GATGGCAAGAGTTTTGCCGTTGTTGCCGAAGAGATCAAGGACCTCGCCGATCGCACAACCTCAAGCGCCCAGGATATTCATCGCATTATTCAAGCGATTCGTCAGGATACCGAGGTCGCCCTTAATGCCGTTGAAACCACAGGAGAACGGATCACCCAGGGTCGCGAACTGGCCCTGAGCACCGACAGTGCACTGCAGAAAATTATGAGTTCGGTCGGCCATGCCTCCTCGGCCACCGATGAAATTAAGCGCCTGACCATCGGGCAGGGCAATGAAGCGCAGAGACTATTGAAGGATGCCGGAATCAGCCTGCGTTCGGTGAGGGCGGTGGCGCGGGCCATGAAAGAACAACGGACCGGCATCAACCGAATTCAGGACGGCGTTACCGAAATGAAATCTGCCGCCGATCAGGTGAGTCGGGGTATGGAGGAGCAGGTGCGTGCCACGCGTGAGCTTGACCGGGGTCTGGCCGAACGAGAAGAACAGGTGGTCGTCATGAACGAAGCCAACCAGTTTCAGCAGGATGCGGCCCAACGGCTTATTAAACACTTCAACACAGCCGAAGAACGCCTCAACAAGAATCTGTCACGCGCCTCGTCCATCGCCGAGGAGACCTCAGAATTAGAACTGTTGACCTCACAGCTGCACAAACTTGGGCATACACTCGGCCTGAAGATCGAATAAGCCGTTCAGGTGTCGGCAACGCCCAACTTGCGCAGAATGGTCATCATTGGGCACCAGTTGGTGAAGGAGCTCTGAAACAGATTTAGACCGATAAATGCGGTAAAATAGAGCCAGTTGGGGGAGTGCAGCTGGGACAACACAACACTCAACATAATAAAAAATCCGGCGATCAGACGTAAATATCGATTGACTGTCATTTGCGTGAACCTCTCTTCCGTTTAAAGGACCTCTTTTGTATATGAATATATGTATATATTGGTCGCACTTTACAGTCAAGTCCTTTATCAAGTTCAAGAGTTTCGCATTGTCCGAGTACGATATTCCTTTCGGCCCAGTTAGTTCGCCAAAAAAACTTGCATAAAACCTGTTATCCTTAAGGGATGAAGGAAGGAGTTAATCCAATGCCGCGCATTCTGGTTCCAATCGATGATTCACCGACCTGCCGTAATACCATCGATCAAATTATCGCCCACCGCGAGCGTTTTTCGAAAACCCTTACCCTGCTGCATGTGATCGATGATCAACTGGCTTGGCGCATGATCCCCGACTTTCAAGTCGAGATGGTTCGTGAAAATGCCCTCAAAGCTGGAGAAGCATTATTGCTGCGCAAAAGGGAGAAACTCGAAGCTGCGGGCTACACAGTAACGACCCTCCTTGAGACCGGCGTGCCCCGCCAGATTATCACCCAGACGGCTAAAGATCAGGAGTTTGAACTCCTGATCATCGGCCGCCATACCGGTGGCGGCGAAATTCGCGACGTACTCTTCGGCTCGGTCGCAAATTACGTGCTGCATAAGGTCAACTGTCCGGTGCTACTCTACTAAAGATAGGTTAAATCCCGTGTTTTTTCTTATGCGCCTGTATTGAGTCGAGGCCGATTTATCCGACCGGATTCGCGCCCTGTCCCTCGACCTGAGAACGCCGCTGCCATTCATTTCAGCCCTAAAAATCCGGGTTCTTGCAGCCTGTTGGGCTATCCATGGACGGGCTGCTAGCCGAGCGCCTGGCGCAGATCAGCAATCAAATCCGTTACATCCTCCAGACCGATGGAGAGCCGCACCATACCGTCAGGGATACCGCGGCGGCTCCGCTCTTCGGGGAGCATGGCATAGTGAGTGGTGGTGATCGGTTGGGTCACCAGACTTTCGACACCACCGAGGCTGGCGGCGATCGAGAAGAGTTGCAGATGGTCAACCAGCGCCGCCGTCGCCGCAGCGTCACCGTCGAAAACAAAACTCAGCATGCCGCCGAAACCGCTCATCTGCTTGCTGGCGACAGCGTGCCCGGCAAAGTCCTTCAGACCCGGATAATTGACCCGCAGCACCTGTGACTGTTGCTGCAAAAATTTGGCAACCTGCTGCGCAGACTGATTCTGCGCCTTCACCCGCACCGCCAGGGTGCGCAGGCTGCGGGCCAGTAGAAAAGCGACTTCCGGGGCCATCATCTGGCCGAGATTCTTGCGCCAAACCCAGATCGGCGCCAGCAGTTCAGCGCTGGAAATCACCAGTC
Source organism: Geopsychrobacter sp. (assembly GCA_021647445.1). Classification (GTDB taxonomy): domain Bacteria; phylum Desulfobacterota; class Desulfuromonadia; order Desulfuromonadales; family Geopsychrobacteraceae; genus Geopsychrobacter. Next base: position 2,194 of record JAKIUS010000175.1, read on the forward strand.
CGCCGGTCAGATCACTGTGTCCACCGAGATATTTAGTCGCACTGTGCACGACGATATCCGCGTCAAGTTCGAGCGGTTGCTGATTGACCGGCGAGGCGAAGGTGTTATCGACCACCGTCAGCACGCCGTGCTCTTTGGCCACCGCCGCGATGCTGCGGATATCGAGCACTTCAAGGTTTGGATTAGTCGGGGTTTCAAAGAAAACCAGTTTGGTGGTTGCGCGAAACTGCTGCGGCAGGTCAGCCAGCTCATTCCCGAGAACAAAGGTCGTCTTGATGCCGAGGGTCGGCAAGTTCTCATTGAGCAGATCGTAGGTGCCGCCGTAGACATCACCTATGCAAATAATATGATCGCCAGCATTGCAATGGGCGAGAAAGGTCGCCGCCTCCGCCGCCATTCCTGAACTGAAAGCCAGGCAGCCCGCACCCCCTTCGAGATCTGCGCATTTCTTCTCCAACCCGCGAATCGTCGGGTTGAGCCCATAACGAGTGTAAAGGTTTCCGTCGGGATTACGCCCCTCAACCACATCGAGCAGCTTTTCGGTATTTTCAAAGGCGAAGGTTGAATGGTTGTAGAGCGGCATGTGGATACCACCCTGTACATCGAGTGACTCGCCCGCATGGATACAACGGGTGGAAAAACCTTGCTTGCCGGTGTCCGCCATTTTGTCCTCCCTATACGCAAATCTTCCTTGATATGAATTGGCGATCCTGATATTCAGCTCAGGGCATCAACAGCCAGAGACCGCTCATGCGCCTGCCAGTCCAGGACGCCTTCCTCAAAACGAATGGCCTTGAAACCTTCTGCCCGAAGCAGCTCTACGGCGTCAGCAGACAGAACGCAATAAGGACCACGGCAATAAGCAACGATCTCCCGATCACGCGGTAATTCAGCTAGGCGGCGCTTGAGTTCCGCGAGCGGAATGGAAACAGCCTGGGGAAGATGTCCTGATTGATACTCCTCAGGCGGGCGAACATCCAGTACCGTCACGGCACCATCCCGAATGAGCTGGCGAAGGGTTTTCTGATTGACCGGTTCAAAACTATCTATCCCACCGAAGAAACTGCACCTAATCTGCTCGATCTCGGCGAGACGGGCCTCAGCCAGTTTACGCATCACTAGAAAATACTGGCCGACTTCCGGGTCTGCAAGCCGGTAAATGACATGCAAGCCACTTTTATTCGCTTCTACCAGGCGCGCAGCGCGAAGAATCTGCAGGTGCCGAGAGGTATTGGCAACAGAGAGACTTGCTTCTTTGGCCAGGGTTTCAACACTGCGTTCAGTCTGACAAAGCAAATCCAGCAGTTCCAGCCTTTTAGGGCTGGAGACCCCTTTGCCGATCCTGGCAAGCTGCCCGTAGATGGCATCTTTAAAGTTGCGTTTGGGGGTTGACATAAGCCCATCCATAGTATTCAATTACTTCATTGAATACTATGGTCCGTCGCCCTGTCAAGAGAATCTTTGCTTTGAGTATTTCTTTCACCAAGGGAGAACCATGTCATGAATGAAGTCGCTACTATCAAAAATGGCGTCAATATCGATCAGTTGATTGGCACAATCACAGCGATCAAGGATGAGCCTGATATTGCAAAATTTCAATTCAGAGCAAATACCAAATGGATCAACGGTGGACACTGCCGGACTGAATTCAAAAATTTCTACGGGGCCAAAGCTGAAGACACCTCCCGGCCCCAATCACTGGTGATAGAAGGGGATGAACCGCCGGTGCTGCTAGGAGAAAATCATGGTGCGAATGCCGTTGAAGCAGTGTTGCACGCCTTGGCATCCTGTTTATGTGTCGGCTTCGTCTACAACGCTTCAGCTCAAGGTATCACCATCGAATCACTAGAGTTCAGCCTAGAAGGGAATATTGATCTACATGCGTTTCTTGGTCTGTCGGAAACACAACGCCCCGGATACGAAAACATCATTGTAAAGTTCAAGGCCGTGACCGATGCGCCCAAAGAAAAGTTGGTGGAACTGTGCGCATATGTCCAGAAAACTTCACCGGTTCTGGATATCATCCGCAACCCGGTTTCGGTTACGGTTGAAATGGAATAAATAAAGAAGTCCAATAGAATTAATTATCAGGAACAGCGGCAAACCCATCAGCCTCAGGAGGATAAACCGATGGCATTTTTCAAAAAAAAGACCCTGACCGGACTCTCTCGCACCTGCGGTTGAGCAGCTAAAATTGGTCCGGCAGCTCTGTCGGACGCATTAGCTGGACTGACTCCACCCGATGATCCCGATCTGCTGGTCGGCATCGAAACCTCCGACGACGCGGCAGTCTATCGCTTGAGTGATGAGATCGCCATGGTCAACACCGTCGATTTTATCACCCCGCCAGTGGACGATCCCTACTGGTTCGGGCAGATTTCGGCGGCGAATTCAATCTCGGATGTCTATTCCATGGGCGGTAAGCCACTCACAGCGCTCAATCTGGTGATGTTCCCTTCCAAGCTACTGGATATGGGCCTATTGAAGGAGATCCTGAAGGGCGGACACGACAAGGTCGTCGAAGCCGGGGCCTGCCTGGTCGGCGGACATTCGGTCGATGACGAAGAACCAAAATATGGTCTCAGCGTCAGTGGTATCGTTAATCCGCAGCGTATCATCACCAACGCCGGTGCGCGACCCGGCGATGCCCTGATCCTGACCAAGCCCATCGGCTCGGGGGTGCTGTTCAACGCGGTACGTTCAGGAAAGTTCCCCTTCCCTGAACTGGAGCG
>JAKIUS010000176.1 GCA_021647445.1 Geopsychrobacter sp.
GGTCTGGATAATCAATTGCCGCTCAAGGTCATCGAGAATGTCGGTCAGGTTGCTCCCGGTCTGCGGCAGAGTCAGACATATCTCATTGCCACCGCGCACTTCTTGGGGCAGATCCAAAGGCGTAATAATATCACTGCGACAGAGTACTACAGCACGCTCCATGGCATTTTGTAATTCACGCACATTGCCCGGCCATTCATGAGCGATCAGTGCCGTCATTGCCTTGGGTGAGATATCGGTTATTTTCTTACCTGTTTCGCCATTGTATTTATCCAGAAAGTGCCGCACCAAGGGTTCGATATCTTCACGTCGATCGCGCAGTGGTGGCATGGTCAGATGAACAACGTTGAGCCGGTAGAAAAGATCTTCGCGAAAGCGTCCGGCTTGTACTTCAGCAGTCAGGTCTTTGTTGGTGGCAGCGACCAGTCGCACATCGGTCTTGATGGTTTTGGTTCCTCCGACCCGTTCAAATTCATGTTCCTGAATGACCCGCAAAAGTTTGACCTGAGCCGAGGGGCTCATCTCCGCGACCTCATCGATAAACAGCGTGCCCTGATCCGCGAGTTCAAAACGACCCTTTTTGGTGCTAATAGCGCCGGAAAAGGCGCCTTTTTCGTGACCGAAGAGCTCGCTTTCGATAAGCCCTTCGGAAAAAACTGCACAGTTCAAGACGATAAACGGTTTTTCCTTGCGCGGTGAATTGTAATGGACCGATCGGGCAATCAGCTCCTTTCCGGTACCACTTTCGCCGGTAATCAATACACTGGCGTTGCTGATAGCCACCGAGGAGGCCATGTCAAAGACGTCGGCCATAATCTGGGAGGAACCGACAATCCCCGAAAAACGATATTTCTCTTCCAGCTCTTCATGGAGATAGCGGTTTTCGGCCAGCAGACGTTCGCGCTCAAAGGCTTTGGCAACGGTCAGTTTGATTTCATCTGTTTCAAAAGGCTTGGTGATGTAATCGTAGGCTCCGGCACGCAGGGCCTCAACGGCGCTCTCAACGGTGCCATAGGCGGTGATGACAATAATTGGCAAGGAGGGGTCGAAGGCTTTTATTTCACACAGCAACTCCAGACCGTTCATGCCCGGCATCTGGATATCGGTCAAAACCAGGTCGAAGCTGTCGGAGCCGATCAGTTGCAGAGCTTCACTGGCCGAGCCGACGGTCAGGGTCTCATAGCCCTGCCGGTTAAGCACCCGCGCCAAAAGTCTTTGCATGCCGGCTTCATCATCGACAATCAATATTTTCTCTGCGGACATAAGTCTCTGCCTGTCTTGAAAAACTGTGTAATATCGGGGAATTCGAAATAAATAGTCGGTCGATCTCTCAACCGAACTGACCGCTCAACACCATAACTGAAAGCACGCGGAGGGACAAGCAGGCTCCTGATTATAAATTAACCGATTTAAGGGTATGGACCCGATTTTTGCCTTGATGTTTCGCCTGGTACATCAATTGATCGGCAACCTCCAGCAGGCTCTCCTCGCTGTTGGCATCCTGCGGTAATGAGGCGACACCGACACTGACCGTGACGCCCAGCGGGTGATCGGTCCCGGGCCAGGAGATACTCAAAGCGGCGACAGATTCGCACGCACGCTCTGCGGCCCAAACGGCTTCATCCGGGCCGGATAAGGGCAAAATAATGACAAATTCTTCTCCTCCAGAACGGAACACCAGATCGGCTTCCCGAAAAATATCGACCAGAAGTCCTGCGACCTCGGCCAAGATGCGGTCCCCGCAGGGATGACCATAAGTGTCGTTAAAACGCTTGAAGTTATCAATATCGATCATCACCAGCGAAAGTTCAGAAGAATAGCGCTTCGAGCGTGTAACCTCCTGAGCCAGAATGCGTTTGAACTGGCGATGATTGAACAGGCCGGTCAAACCATCGGTGCAGGCCAGACGCACCGTTCTCTCATGCAGACGTGCATTAACAATACTTAAGGTGGCAAAGGAGGCCAGAATGCCCAACTGTTCACAGGCAGAGGGAGCGAAACTGCGGGGCTTAAAGTCATTGAGATAAAGAATGCCGACGATGGAATCCTTAATCCACAAGGGGACGGCAATTAACGATTTGATTCCTTCGCTGATCGCCAGAGGATTATTGAAAAAGGATTGCTGACTGGTATCTTCGATAATGAAGAGATCTTGGTGATCAAGAATTTTTTGAGTCAGGCCACCATGCTCGACATGCCAATGGTCACGGGCGACAAATTCAGGGCTCAAGCCTGCCGAGGCATGCAGGGTCATGACTGAGGTCCGGGCATCAAACAGGGCAACGCTGCCTGCGGGGGTCTCCATCAATTCACGCGCATAGAGCAAAATCTTCTGCAGAACATCATCCAGATCGAGGGAGGAGACCACAGCACGTGATATTTTGATAATTTCACGTAGTTTTTTCGCTTCATTTTGGGCGGTTTTTACTGACATAAATCCACAACCCGTCTCCCCTTCCGATTATAGTATCACTTGAGACTGTTCCATTTAGTAGCCCGATTCTACAACAGGACAATTGGTTTTATATATGAGCTTGCAATCATTGGACCGACAAGCGCTATTAACCATATTTTCTTTCATGTTCGATCTTGACAAGTACCACATTTAGTGGTCTATTCTTTTCCCATATCAAGATATTGTGTCTATAGAAGACCATCCCTGTCATATATAACCCATCGTCTATTGTCGTATCTAGGAGCTGTACTATGTCAAAAAGCACACCGGCTGAGATTATATCCTTATCGAAAAACGCCTTAACGGTTCTGGCCAAGCGTTATCTCAAACGAGATAAGCAAGGAAACCCCACCGAAACTCCGGCGGATATGTTTCGCCGCGTGGCCCAAACCATCGATGATGCCGAGCCGAAGCTTAAAGGCAAAAAGCAAAACTCCTTCGCCGATAAATATTATCAGATGATGACCGATCTCGATTTTTTGCCTAACTCCCCGACCCTGATGAATGCGGGACGCGAGCTGGGGCAGTTGTCGGCCTGCTTTGTGCTGCCGATTGATGACTCGATGGAGAGTATTTTTGAAGCGATCAAAAATACCGCATTGATCCATAAGAGCGGCGGCGGCACCGGCTTCTCTTTTTCACGCATCCGACCGGCCAATGACGAAGTACGTTCGACCTGTGGTGTCTCATCAGGCCCCCTCTCCTTCATGCGGGTCTTCGATGTCGCGACCGAAACGATTAAACAGGGCGGCACCAGACGCGGCGCCAACATGGGGATTATGCGCATCGATCATCCTGATATCATGGATTTCATCATGTGCAAGCGCGATCAGACCGTGCTGACCAACTTCAATATTTCGGTTGGCATGACCGAAGCCTTTATGGACGCGGTCGAAAAAGATCAGGATTATGACATCATCAACCCGCGTGACGGTAAAAAAACCAAAAGACTTTCGGCGCGCAAAGTTTTCGATAAAATCGTCGACATGGCCTGGTCAAACGGTGAACCGGGGATTATTTTTCTCGATCGTCTCAACCGGGATAACCCGACCCCGCTGATCGGGGAGTTCGAAACCACCAACCCCTGTGGTGAACAACCCCTGCTCCCCTATGAATCCTGTAACCTGGGCTCGATCAATCTGGCACACATGGTTAAAGGTGATGATGTCGATTGGGACAAGTTGGCCGAAATTGCACGGCTCGGCACCCGTTTTCTCGATAATGTGATCGAAGCCAATAAATACCCACTGCCCGAAATCGACAAAATGACCCGGGATAACCGTAAAATCGGTTTGGGGGTCATGGGTTGGGCGGATATGCTGATCCTGCTCGGCATTCCCTATAATAGTGCCGAAGCGATCGCACTGGGTGGGAAACTCATGAAATTCATCAATGACAGCTCGCATGCCGAGTCGGTTGAACTGGCCAGAGAACGTGGCGCATTCCCGAACTTCAAGGGGAGTACCTACGACAAACCGAACACTCCTGAAATTCGCAACGCAACTTGTACCACCATCGCGCCGACCGGCACCATCTCAATTATCGCTAACAGTTCCAGTGGCGTCGAACCGCTGTTTGCCGTCTCTTACGTACGGCAGGTAATGGATAATGATATTCTGGTCGAGGTTCATCCTTTATTTGAAAAAATCGCTAAAGAGCGTGGTTTTTATTCTGTCGAATTGATGAAAAAGATTGCCGAACACGGCACGGTCGCCGGGATCAACGAGATCCCGGAGGATATCCGCCGTATCTTTGTCACTTCGCACGATATCACCCCCAGGGATCACGTGCTGATGCAAGCGGCTTTTCAGCGGCATACCGACAATGCGGTCTCTAAAACGGTCAACTTTACCAACAACGCCCAGCGCGAAGACGTGGCGACAGTCTACCGCCTCGCCTATCACGAAGGCTGTAAAGGGGTCACCATCTATCGCGATGGTAGTCGTGATATGCAGGTACTGTCGGTCAGTAAAAAAAGCGATGAAAAGACCGAAGCGGTGCTCCCGATGGAGAATAAAAAATCCTCACGTAAACGCAATCGGCCACGGGCCCTCAAGGGCGAGACCTACCAGATGACCACCGGCTGCGGTCAACTCTATGTAACCATCAACGAAGATGAGAACGGTGCCTTTGAGCTCTTTACCACCATGGGTAAGGCTGGGGGGTGCGCGGCACCGCAGTGTGAAGCGATCGGACGCCTGGTCTCTTTGGCCTGGCGCAGTGGTGTGCAGGCGAGACAGGCCGTCAAACAACTGATCGGCATCACCTGCCATAAACCAGCTGGCTTTGGCGAAAACCGCATCACTTCCTGTGCCGATGCTGTGGCCAAGGCGATCGAGATGCACATGCTCCCTGAGGGGGAAGCACCGACCATGTTTGTCGGCAACGGTGGGGCCTGCCCCGAGTGTGGCGGCGCGGTCGAACATGAGGGTGGTTGCTGTGTCTGTCATGCCTGT
>JAKIUS010000177.1 GCA_021647445.1 Geopsychrobacter sp.
TCTGTGCCCGTTGTGAAGAAGAGATCCCACAACGACGCATGGAGGTTCGGCCCTTTTCACGCTACTGCGTGGATTGTAAATCCGAAGTCGAAAAATTCGGCGAATAAACTGCGGCTTGAGCGATAATCGAACCCGATTGTCGTGAATGTCATATTTACCCGTTGCGTACTTTACGCTGTGGGTCATCTCGCCGGTCCAGACAGGACCGGTCTGGGGAGAAGGCCATGATCGTTATTGCCCTGTTCATGTTCGTTTTTGTCCTCTTTGCGCTGTTTTTTCTCTACTTCTGGGGAATTAACCCGGGAGACATGACGGTCTTTCTTGCGGCGGATCAAAGCTTTACCTTCCCGACGCCGATCTTTCTGATCGCTGCGGTATTGATCGGCCTGTTACTCGGTAATGGCGTGCATATCCTCAGTCTGCTCGGACGCTCCGTTTCGAGTTGGCGTGGTACACGGCGTGTCAAGCATAACGAAGAGACCCTCAGCATCTTTCGCAAAGGGGTTGGACGCCTGTTGTCCGGGGATCTGAAAAAAGCCAAAACCTTGCTACAAAAAGCCTTGGATCGTGACCGTAAGCGTGTCGATATTCATCTTGCCCTTGCCAATGTTGCCGAGCAGGAGGGGAGCAGTCAACAGGCGATCGATCTGTTGTTAAAGGCGCGCGACCTCGAACCGAAGAGCATCGAAGTTCAGTTCAAACTGGCCTCGGTTTATCGGATTGCCGGGCGCAATGAAGACGCCATTGAAACCTACCGCAATCTGATTGCCATCGATGGAGAGAATCGGAAGGCCTTAAGGGCTCTGCGTGATCTGCAGATTGAACGTAAGGATTGGGACGATGCTCTGGCCTTGCAGAAGCGTATCGTTAAGGCGTCGTCGGGTGGCGGCAAGGCGACGGCTGAAAAAGACCTTCAACTGCAGCTGCGCTATGAAATCGCCATGGCTTCATTGAGTAAAGGGCAGATTGATCAGGCGATTACAGCTCTCGAAGAGTTGTCTCGCGAAAAGAAGGTTGCGACCCCGGCGCGCGTTACTCTGGGGGATGCCTATCTGCAAAAGGGCCTTATCGATAAGGCTGCCGAGATTTTTCAAGCTGGTTACCTCGCCGAGAAACGCAGTGTTTTTCTGGCGCGTCTTGAAGATTGCTACATGCAGGCCGAGGATCCTTCGGCTCTGCTTGGCTTCTATCGCAAGCAGTTGGTTGAGGATGGTGATGATCTGTTGTTGCGCCTTTATTTCGGACGCTTCTGTCTGCGCATCGAAATGGTTGACGAAGCGATTGAACAGCTGCATGCGGTCGAGAGTTCGGGCGTCGATTTTCCGCAACTTCATCTGTTATTGGCCGAAGCGAACCGTCGTCGCAACCAGATCGATGAGGCTCTCAATGAATACCGTCTTGCCCTCAAGGTTGATAATCATCTGAGCCTTGGGTTTATTTGTGAAGATTGTGCCACCCCAAGTGCAGAATGGCAGAGTCGCTGCCCCAGTTGTGGTGCTTTTGATAGCTTTATTCTTCCCGAGCGTCAGCAGATTCAGAAGGGACGACCACAGATTCAGCAGGCTATCCCACATGGACAACGTAAGGTCTGATCGTGCCAGTGAAGCCAGTAGTCATGATGATTCTCGATGGTTGGGGAATCAATCCCAGTTGTGAAGATAATGCGGCCTGCCTGGCGCAGACGCCTAACCTTGATCGCCTGCAACAGGATTATCCGACCAGCCAGTTGGGAACCTCGGGGCTTGATGTTGGTTTGCCTGCTGGTCAGATGGGCAATTCCGAAGTCGGACATCTCAATATTGGTGCCGGTCGCATCGTTTATCAGGATCTGACCCGCATTAGTCGCGCCATCGATGATGGTTCTTTCTTCGATAATCCTCAGTTGGTTCAACTCTGTCGGCGCCTGGCCGCCTCGGGTGGCACCCTGCACCTGCTGGGACTGCTCTCAGACGGCGGTGTTCATTCGCATAACTCCCATCTGTACGCGTTGTTGCGTCTGGCGAAGCAGACCAGCGTCAGTGAGGTTTGTGTGCATGTTATCCTGGATGGCCGAGATACGCCGCCGCGTAGTGGTGCCGATTATCTGGCTGCACTTGAGCAGGAACTGACGGCGGTAGGAATCGGTCGCATTGCGACCTTAACCGGCCGCTACTGGACCATGGATCGCGATCAGCGTTGGCAACGGGTCGAACGTGGTTACCTGGCCATGACCGAGGCTCAGGGGCAGGTTGCGGAAAGTTCTGCGGCGGCGATTGATGCGGCCTACGCTGCCGATCAGGGTGATGAGTTTGTCGAACCCTGGATTGTTGACGGTGGTGGTGAGGTTCAGGACGGCGATGGTCTGATCTTCTTTAACTTTCGCGCAGATCGGGCACGGGAGATTACCCGTGCCTTTAATGATCCATCGTTCAGTGGTTTTGAGCGTAAGAAGAAACTTGTGCTTGAGGGTTACGTCTGTCTGACTGAATATGATGAAACCTTTGGCCTGCCGGTCGCCTTCCCGTCAGCTTCGCTTGATGCACTGCTCGGGGATGTTGTTTCAGTGGCGGGACGTAGGCAGTTACGTATTGCCGAGACCGAAAAATATGCCCATGTCACCTTTTTCTTCAATGGTGGAGTCGAGGCTCCGACTCCGGGTGAAGAGCGGGTTTTAATCCCCTCTCCCCGGGATGTGGCGACCTATGATCTCAAGCCTGAGATGAGCGCCGCCGAGGTGACCAGCGAGCTGCTGTCACGTATCGATGCCGCAACATACGATTTGATTATCGTTAATTATGCCAACTGTGACATGGTTGGCCATACCGGCGATCTTGCCGCTGCCATCACTGCGGTTGAGACTGTCGATCGATGTGTTGGACAGGTGGTTGAGCGCGTGTTATCCATCGGTGGAGCTCTGTTGATTAGTGCCGATCATGGTAACTGTGAGCAGATGCGCGATGCCGATGGCGGTCCTTTTACCGCGCATACCTGTAATCCGGTGCAGTTAATCTTTGTTGCCCAGGATAAAAGCGCAGATCTGCAGGATGGTCGACTGGCAGATCTTGCCCCGACCCTGCTTAAGTTGCTCGAGTTGCCTGTTCCTGAGCAGATGACCGGACAGAACTTGCTCAAATATTAGTTATGAGAAAATCAGGTGGGGGGGCAGGTTGGTGGGTCAAGGAGTTGAACGGAGTTCTCGATCTGTTCTTTCCCGCAGCTTGTCCCCTGTGCCTTGTCCCCTTAAGGGGGGCTTCCTCTCCTTTTTGTTCTGCCTGTAGTGCGACGATCTCGCCGTTGCCAGCCGGGCATTGTTCCTGTTGTGCCTTGCCTTTTGCCTCTACCACCGGCAGCAGTCACCTTTGTGCCGATTGTTTACGCCGCCGACCAGTCTATACCACCGTTAGCGCGGCCGGTCTCTACGGCGGGGCCTTGAAGATCGCTGTGCAGCGGTTTAAATATGCCGGGTCTGTTGACCTTGATCGCCCGCTCGGGCAACTCTTGCTTGCGCGTTTACCCGATTTGAGCGGGGATGAAACGATCATACCCGTTCCCTTGCATCCAGCCCGCCTGCGTCAGCGTGGTTATAATCAATCCCTATTATTGGCCAGAGTTCTGGCGCATAAATTGCGTTTTCCACTTGAACATTCATTGCTGCAGCGCAATATTGACGGTCATAGTCAGCAGGGCCTCAGTGCAAAAGCGCGGGCGATTAATCTGGCGAGTGCCTTTAGCGCTCAAGGCCCACTGCAAGGTCGCAGTTTCCTACTTATAGACGATGTAATGACCACTGGCGCGACCGTTGGCGCATGCACAACCGCTTTACTGAAAGCGGGCGCGACCGCAGTCAGGGTTGCGGTAGTGGCTCGCGCGCCACGGCACTCAACTGCTTGATTCTTTATTCGGGGAGATCTCATGGATCGTTTGGCACAGCAGTTTTTTGAGGCTTATCCTCTCGACAAATTGATGAAGACCATTCCGACCGGCTTGTTTATTGTTAATCGGCAACAGGAGATCGTCTACTGGAACGACGAAGCCGGACGGATTACCGGCTTTAGTGCGCATGAGGTGGTTGGCAAACACTGTTCTTTTCTTGAGGGAATCCCCTGTGGCCAGGGTTGTGGTCTCTTTAGTTCATCGGTCGCAAAGCCCCTGTCGGGGATCAGTTGTTCCATTCGTCATCAGAGCGGCGAGCGTGTTGAATTAAGCAAGAATATCGATCTTCTCTATGACTCAGATGGTGAAATTATTGGCGGGATCGAGTCGTTCGTTGATATCACCCGCTTGAAGCAGTTGCAGACCAATTTAAAAGAAGAGGTCACAGAGCGGACTGAGGAGCTGGAGCTGGAACAGCGCAATTTAAATGCGGTTCTCGATGGCATGACAGACCTGGCCTATATATGTACCGAAGACTTTGAGGTTAGTTTTATGAACCGCGCCATGCAGGAATTGCTTGGCGAGTGTCGTGAGCGTAAATGTTACGAGGTGATGCATGGTTTGCCGCGTATCTGTGACGATTGTCCGATGCCACAGATCAAAAAAGGGCAAATTGTTCGTCAGGAACGTATGTTGCCGATCTCAGGGCGAAGTTACGAAATTATCCATTCCCCCCTTCATTCAGTGGACGGTAAAGTCCGTAAGTTGGGGGTTTGCCGGGACATTACCGAGCGCTTGCAGAATGAATTGCAATTGAAGCAGGCGAATGCAGATCTTGATGCCTTTGTCTCGACTGTTTCTCATGACTTACGTTCGCCCTTGACCCCCCTGATCGGTTTTTCTGAGTTTTTGCTTGAGCAGTACGGCAGCAAACTCGATGAAACCGCCGTAAGTTGTTTGCATGAAATTGAGTCGACCGGCCGCAGGATGCAGGCCCTGTTAGAAGACCTGTTGACTCTGGCGCGCGTTGGTCAGGTGGCAAGACC
>JAKIUS010000178.1 GCA_021647445.1 Geopsychrobacter sp.
AGGCGGCCATCAAACGGTTGACCGCCTTTCTCCTAAAGCTGAAAAAAGACCAGTCTTTTCTGCCAACTTACTGAAAAGAAACCCGAACAACAGACCAATGGCATTGGCCAACATATCGGCGAGAGAAAATCCGCGGTGTGGAATAAAGTGTTGGGCGATTTCGATGGCCAGTGAATAGCTCAACAGCAAGCCCGCTCTCTGATACCAGCTGCTTTGCTGTCTATAGGCAATATGGCAGGAGAGAAAGAGGGCGCAATATCCTGTAGCGTGGAGAAGTTTATCCGAATAGTCGTGCAACGCCTCAGGCGGTGCCGAAGTCAGACTGAGATAGCTGCAGAAGATAAAGAACAGCCAGAATTGTAGAATGAGGATTTTTTTTATCATGAATGATCGTCAAAGCCCCCGGCCATAAAACCGGGGGCTTTGTTGTTTGGGGTTTAAAGTCCGAATTGTTTAAAAAAGTCGTTCCCCTTGTCGTCAACCAGAACGAAGGCCGGGAAGTTTTCGACCTCAATTTTCCAGACAGCTTCCATGCCCAGTTCGGGGAAGTCAAGACACTCAACTTTTTTGATATTTTGGTCGGCCAGCAGGGCGGCGGGGCCGCCAATGGAACCGAGGTAAAAGCCACCATTCTTCTGGCAGGCATCGGTCACTTTCTGATTACGGTTCCCCTTGGCGATCATCACCATTGATCCCCCATTCTCCTGCAACAGCCCGACATAACTATCCATGCGGCCGGCAGTGGTCGGGCCGAAGGAGCCTGAAGGTAGGCCTTTGGGCGTTTTCGCCGGGCCAGCGTAGTAGATCGGATGATGCTTTAGATACTCTGGCAACTCCTTACCTGCATCGAGAATCTCTTTGAATTTGGCATGCGCGATATCACGGCCGACCACGATAGTGCCGTTGAGCAGCAGGGCGTCACCGCATTTAAGTTTCGTCAGCTGGGCGAGGATTTCGGGCATGGGCAGGTTGAGATCTATCTTGGTGCCATGCTCATGTTTGACCAGGCGCATCTCTTCGGGGAGCAGACGACCCGGATTACGATCCATCTCCTCGACGAATAATCCTTCTCTGGTGCTTTTTGCCTTGATATTGCGGTCTGCAGAGCAGGAGACGGCCATGCCGACCGGGCAGGAGGCACCGTGGCGCGGCAGACGGATTACGCGGATGTCATGGGCAAAGTATTTGCCGCCGAACTGGGCACCAATGCCGAGATCGTAGGCTGCCTGGAGTAGTTTTTCTTCGAGCACCGTGTCGCGGAAGGCCTGGCCATGCTCGTTCCCCTCGGTCGGTAGCCCGTCAAGATACTTTGCTGTCGCGAGCTTGACCGTTTTCAAGCAGGCGTCAGCGGAGGTTCCACCGATCACAAAAGCGATGTGATAAGGCGGGCAGGCGGCAGTGCCGAGATAACGCATCTTTTCAATCAGGAATTTTTCAAGGGTCGCAGGGTTAAGCAACGCCTTGGTCTCTTGGTAGAGCATGGTCTTGTTGGCGCTGCCACCACCCTTGGCGACAAATAGAAACTTGTAGGTATCGCCTTCGGTCGCATAGAGATCGATCTGCGCCGGTAAGTTGGTACCGGTATTCTTTTCGGTATACATGTCGAGAGCGACGGTCTGGCTGTAGCGCAGATTGCCTTCAGTGTAGGTCTTGAAAACCCCCTTGGAGATCATCTCTTCGTCATTGGCACCGGTCCAGACCTGCTGGCCTTTTTTGGCAACGATAGTTGCGGTTCCGGTATCCTGGCAAGTCGGTAACTCAAATTGGGCCGCAACCATGGCATTACGCAAAAAGGCCATGGCGACACCCTTATCGTTCATGGAGGCTTCAGGGTCTTGAAGGATTTTGGCCACGCTCTCGTTGTGCTCAGGGCGAAGCAGGTGGGCGACATCACGCATGGCCGTATTGCTCAAAACGCTCAGGGCTTCAGGGTCAATCTTAAGAACCTCTTTGCCGTCAAACTCTACGACGCTGACAAATTTTTCAGAGCCTTCAATTTTGTAGTAACTAGTGGTGTCTTTGGCCAGCGGGAAGGGGTCTTGATAGAAAAAATCGGGCATGGTTCTCACTCCTTGACGATGAAAGGGCATGGGTGCGTGAAGCAATTACTTAAAGTCAAATAGACCAGGCATTATATGTATATTGTATACAGTTGTCGATAGTCTGAAAAACATATTTGCCGCACTGTCAGTCTTCAATTCTTGATTTAAGCCTCGTTAAATAGCCCTTTGTCACGCGAATTGACGTGTTCCCGTTTGTTGGTAAACCCTTTTTTTTTACGCTTTAGCCTTTCAAATCCGCTTTATTTGCGTATACTGCTCAAAGATAAACAGATTATAAGAAATGATATTTAATCTATTGGGTTGGTACACAATCTGCATTTTATTGATACTCAAACTATATGCTTATAGGCCAGCAGGGCCGCGAGGGGGCGGAAAAGCTTATGTCGGGACGGGTTCTCATAATCGATTCAAACAAGGTTGTTGTTGATCAGGTTGAACCTGTACTAGGGGCGGCCGGATTAAGGGTCTTCTGTTGTCAGGAACGAGAAGAAGCTTGCGAGCAGATTCGTGAACAACGGCCCCAGCTTGTGTTGCTCGACGCCAGCCTTGCGCAGGAAAATACTACTTTTTGTCAGCAATTGCGCTCTTGCGCTCCTGAAGTACATTTACCGATTATTCTACTTGTTCCACCTCAGCACAGAGATCTCGGCTCCTGTCTTTGCTCTAGTGATGCCGATGATTTTGTCTGTTTTCCCCTGCAGGATGAAGAACTTCTGGTCCGTGTTCTTAGTCGCGTTAATCAGGAGAAAAAACCGTTCATCAAGGATCTGCCCCGGGTTGATTACCGTTTTCTGGCGGGTATCTCAAAGTTGGCCAACTCTGATCTTGATACCTCGCAGGTTTTACAGCGAGTGGTTGCTGCGATTGGTCAGGTCATCGAAGTGCATCGTTGCTCAATCACTATGGTGCGTGAAGATGATCAGTTCGGCTATGTCATGGCCTCAAACGACGATCCCGATCTAAATGGATTGAAAATTGATCTGGAGAAATATCCTGAGATCCGTGAGACCATCCGCACCGGCAAACCTATTCTCATCGACAATATAAATAACCATCCCATCATGGAGGGGGTGCGACCCTATATCGAACGTCTCGGCTTTAACTCCCTGCTGGTCTTGCCGATGGTCGACCGTCAGCGTGTAATCGGTGTACTGGTTGTGCGGACTGCACGCAGTATTGAGGGTTTTGCTGAAGAAGAAATCTCTTTCTGTCAATTGGTGGCTAATGTTGCGACCAGTGCCCTGCGCTTTGCGCGCTTAGCCGATCAACAGGCGGAACCGGTCAGTACCGCCACCGGAATGGACCCCATTGATGGCGAGTTGTTTGAGACGCGTGGCGCCTTGCTCGATATGGCGGCACACGATCTGCGGGTGTTGGTTTCTGTTATCGATGGTTATTGTCTTTTATTACAGGAGACTGAAACCGAGAATCTTTCGTCACAGCAATCTGAATTTGTCGATGGTTTGACAACGGGCTGTCGACGTTTGGTTGAGTTGACAAATAATTTACTCGATTTCTCGCGGATAGAAGCAGGTAAGCTTGAGCTTGATGTTACCGATACCGATCTGCGCCAGATTATCGAATCGGCCACGCAGGAGATTCAACCGCTCATGCGTCGTCGCGGTATCAAACTCAAAATTAACTGCACCCAGCAAGAGGTGCCAGCACGCTGTGATGTCGAAAATATCCGTCGGGTCTTTTATAATCTGATGAGTAATGCAATCAAGTTCACCCCGCAAGGTGGAACCATTGAGTTGAAGTTTGCCGCCGACAGCAAAGATGCCTATGTTTCGGTATCCGATTCTGGCCCGGGAATTTCTGCTCAACTTCTGCCGCGTCTCTTTGAAGAATTCAGTCACCGTAAGAGCCCTGATGGACAGCATGGAACCGGCTTGGGACTGTCAATCTGCAAGCGGATCGTCGATGCCCATCATGGTCGCATCTGGGCAGAGAGTGTCATCGGTCAGGGGAGTTGTTTTACTTTCTCCCTGCCGCAGAATGTTTGATAGAACCTCATTTCCTATTGTTATTTCAGGTTGTTGCGATCCCTTTTCTAATAATTGACAATAATACTCAGGTATGCTAATTCTGTTGCGTTACTTTGACTATCTTGTCAGGGTGTTGTGCTCAATTTGCCTGGAAAGGATAAGCGATGTTTGCTCATTTGAAAGAAGATCTGAAGGCGGTTTTTGATCGAGATCCGGCGGTACGCAATGTCTTTGAGATTATCCTCTGTTATCCCGGTTTTCATGCCATGCTTTTCTATCGTCTTTCCCATGCCCTGTGGACGCGCAAAATATTTCTTCTTGGTCGTTTTATCTCTCATCTCGGACGTTTTTTCACCGGCATAGAGATTCATCCTGGTGCCCAGATCGGACGTGGTTTCTTTATCGATCATGGCATGGGTGTGGTTATCGGTGAGACGGCCGAAATTGGCGAAAACTGCACCCTTTACCATCAGGTTACCCTCGGTGGAACTTCCTGGGCCAAAGAGAAGCGACATCCGACCTTGGGTGATAACGTCGTCATCGGTTCGGGCGCAAAAATACTCGGTCCCTTTAAGGTCGGTGATAATGCCAAGATCGGCTCAAACTCTGTTGTGGTCAAAGAGGTTTCGCCTAATGCGACGGTGGTTGGTGTTCCTGGTCGCATGGTTGTCTCGGGCGAAAAATCGTCTAATGCCGACCTGCAACACGGCAATCTTCCCGATCCGGTTGCCAAGGCAGTTAGCTGTATGATGGATCAAATTCATCAACTTGAAGCTAAGGTTGTGAACCTTACTACTGAGCAGCAACGCTTGCGGTCAGAACTGGATCGACAGCAGCAGACCGAGGC
>JAKIUS010000179.1 GCA_021647445.1 Geopsychrobacter sp.
CAACTCCTGTTCAAATGCAAGGAAAATAAACCAATGTTCTGCCACAGCAAGTATGGTGCCAGTATTAACAGGTGTCCGAAAGGCGGACGAGGTTGTTGTTGTCGGCGGAATTTGCACGGAAAGGTTGCCGTCAGCCACTCTGATTGGTGGCTGAAATTGACCGAGATGGGCCGGGATTGGCCTGTTTTGACAGCATGTGTCCCGCTGGGTCCGTTGTGGCACTTAACACTTAGATATTCTGGTTGCGGTCAAACAGGAAATCTCGGGTGGAATTGAAGGAACTGCGATACTGGCGAATTTCAAGCAGGGCAATCTTGATGATGCTGGCAATCGGTACGCCGATAATCATGCCGAGTACGCCGTAAAGCTTGCCACCCATGACGATGGCAAGAATGACCCATAGGGGGTGCAGGTTTGCCACGCGGGAGATTAAAATCGGGATCAGGATAAAGTTGTCGAGAATAATCTGTCCGATCAGTAGATAGACACAAAAAATCCACCAGAATTGGGGGCCTGCACCCAGATCGACCAAGGCGATCACCAGCCCCGGTATCATGCCGACAATCGGGCCGATATAGGGGACCAGATTTGTTATGCCAGCAATGGCACCTAATAGTGGTGCATAACGAATATCGGTCAAGGAGAGGCCCAGCCAGACAACAATCCCGATTAATAGCGCCTCAAGAATGCGGCCCCGAATGAAATGAGCCAGTTGCCAACTGACATGATCGTAGATATCGAGCACCATTTCAAAGTAGCGATTGGGGGTCAAAGAGATCAATGAGCGCATGATGCGTCGGCTGTCGCGCAGGAAAAAGAACGAAAAGAGAGGCACCAGAAGAAATAGACTGCCGAGGCGTAAGGCCGAGCGCGGCGTCTCAATCAGGACCAGACCGAGAAATTCCTGCGCACCATGCCGGAACTTGCCCGAAATATCATAATTCTTAAGAAAGGGGAACTGAGCATGCAAACTGGTCAGAAGGCTGTTAAGGTACTCCAGCGCACGGGCGATATAGCGCGGGAAGTCAGCGCGTAAGGCGTCGAGCATGCTTTGCCAGTTCGGTGGGCCGATGAGGGTCAGAAGCAGGCCAATCAATGCCAACAGAATAAAATAAACCGCAAAAATACTCGCGGTGCGACTGATTTGAGTCCGCTCAAACAGAAGGACCAGCGGGTCGAGCAGGAAGGTGACGATCAAAGAGAGCAGTAGCGGCAGAAAGAGACCACTGGTTGCAGTTTGCAGCCAATCGGCAACGGTCGAAGCCGAAGAGAAAATAGTGATACCTGAAGCGATGCCGGCAGTTAAAATCAGGAACAGAACCAGATTTTTAGCGCGTCCCGCCGGTCGCAGCAGTGCGTTCATGAGGGATCCTGGGGGCTGGCGTCGAGATGGTTATAGGTTTGTTCGCGTAACCTGAGGCCAGTGTGCTGCAGGCGTTCGCTGAGAACGCGGGTCAGGCCGAGCAGGATTTTTGAGGCAATTGCAGGATGTTTACGCACCGCATCGAGGACATCGGCGCGAAACAGGCCGACCAGTACGGTCTGTTCGGTTGCCGTGGCGGTTGCAATACGTGGCATCGGCGTGGTCAGGGCAATCTCGCCGAAGAAATCGCCCTGCTCCAGGGTTGCCTGGACTTGATTTACGCCCTGCTCATTTTTCATGTCGATACGAACACTACCAGAACGAATGATATACATGCCAGAGCCGATATCAGGGTGAATTCGTCCTAACCTGCAAATCCAGCCACACTGCCGATCTAATCTTTGTGCTGGTCATATATCCGCGGACCGAGTATAAAGGAAACTCCTTCATCCTCGGAGAATCTGGCATTGAGTTTAAAAGAAATTCAAGTTCGACCCGTTGTGTCATCCGAAGAGATTCGCTATCGGGAACTGATGCAAAGCTATCACTATCTGGGCGATCTGCCTAAAATCAGTGAAACCCTCTGGTATGTAGCTACTTTAAATGACGAATGGGTCGCACTATTGACGTTCTCCGCCGCTGCCTTAAAGTGTGCTGCTCGGGATCAATGGATCGGCTGGAGTTACCGGCATCAGTATGATCGTTTAAAACTGGTGGCCAACAATAGCCGCTTTTTGATCCTACCTCAGTGGCACCTTCCGAACTTGGGATCACGTACCTTGTCGTTGTGCGAAAAAAGAATCAAAAACGACTGGCTAAAGCGTTTCGGCCATCCGCTTCTGTTGATGGAAACCTTTGTTGACCCACAGCGCTATCATGGCACCGTCTACAGGGCGGCAAACTGGCAGTTACTGGGCCACACCAAGGGATTTCGCCGAACCAGTCGGGGCTATAGCCCGGTGGCGCAATCGCCCAAGATGGTGTTCGTTCGCCCCTTACATTCCCAAACCCAAGCCTTGTTATCCCGCCCCGTTCTTGATCCTCCCTATTGCAATGGAGCACCGAAGATGATGCTAACGGCGGATCAGATGCGATCCTTGCCCGATTTCTTCACAGATATCCCAGACCCACGAACCACCCAAGGGCGCCGCCACCGCCTTGCCACGGTCCTGGCAATTGCCGCAGGGGCGACACTCTGCGGGATGCGTGGTTATAAGGCGATCTCGGATTGGGCTAAAAACCTTGGCCCTAAAGCTCGGGAACGGTTCCGCTGCCGTTACGAGAAAGGTGAATTTATCGTCCCGAGCGAATCCATTATCCGTAATGTTCTTATCCGCGTTGAACCAGACCATCTCGACAGAGTCCTGCAACGCTGGAATGATCTTTACGCAGGCAGAGATGAAAGCCTCGCCATTGATGGCAAGACGATGTGCAATGCCATTGATAAACAGGGACACCAGGCTCATATCATGAGTGTTATCGGCCATCAGAGTAAGATCTGCCACACCCAAAAAAAGTCGGCACACTGCCGGTAGGTGATGGCGACGAGGTCAAGCGCACCAACGAGATCAAGATGGCTATCCCGTTACTTGAGGCGATCGACATTGCAGGCAAGACCATCACCGGCGATGCCCTGTTGACCCAGCGTCGTTTGGCCGATTATCTGGTTGCAGACAGACAAGCTCATTACCATTTCACGGTCAAGGGTAATCAACCCAGCCTGCTCGCAGATCTCATCTTATATTTCCATGAGCGCAATGAACCTGACGCCGTCAGCATTGATTCCGGCCATGGACGAATTGAAACACGGAAGATCTGGGCTTCAGACGAACTCAATGACTATCTTGACTTCCCCTGGGTTGGCCAGGTCTTTGTGATCGAACGCGAAAGCATCGACAAAAAAACGGGAAAGGTCTCCAACGAAACCGCTTATGGCATCACCAGTTGCAAGCCAGGACAAGCCGACGCCGCCAAAATCCTCAAGACAAATCGCGAGCACTGGTGCATTGAAAACAGCTGCCATTATATCATCGACTGGAATTTCGATGAGGATCGCAGCCGGATACGTACTGGCTATGGGCCGGAGAATATCTCACGGCTCAGACGCTTTGCCGTCGGGTTGATCAAGTCCAAAGGGGTCCCCAGCGTGGCGCAAAAGATGCGGCAACTCGCCATGAACGTCCGTTCGGTTCTCGATTATTTGCGAATGACGAAAAATTCTTCGGTGCCATGCGTGTGACCGCGTTAGAACAAATTTGCCGTGGAGCCGATATCGCCTTCAGTGAAAACATTCTCGTCTGGATGGTAGTTGCGAAGGTGGATAAGGGATTCAAGAAAGGCCAGGTCGCGTCGACCGAGGGCCGAAAAGGTTGGAACGGTGCCGAGAAAGTAGGCGAGACTGCTCTCGTAACCAGGCTTGCGGAAAATATTACTCCAGAATGGATTCACTCCCAGACCTCCCGAAAAACAGTATGCGCTGCACGTTGTGACCAGCGTTTATTACATTTAAGACTTCAGAGTATATCAAGCCCTGGTCAACATCCAGAAAAAACAGGTATTTGCGCTTATTGTTTGGATGCCCATCTTCCCCTCAAGGGCGATATCCCGTATTCTGCGTAAATTATGGCAAAACTCGATCCCTCAACCTATCCGACCTCATCAGGTGTATATCTGATGAAGAATTCCGACCAGCAGATCCTCTATATCGGTAAGGCCAAGAACTTGCGCGCCCGTTTGCGCAGTTACTTCCTTCCCGGTGGTGATGGTCGCGCACAGATCCCCTTGTTGATGGCCAAGGTCGCGACGATTGAGGTGATCCTGACTGATACCGAAAAAGAAGCACTGTTGCTTGAGAACAACCTGATCAAGCAACATCGGCCGCATTACAACATCGATCTGCGCGATGATAAAACCTATGTCTCGGTGCGCCTCGATCCGCGTGAGGAGTTTCCCTCCTTGCAGGTGGTGCGTCAGGTTGAAAATGATGGTGCGCTCTATTTTGGCCCCTATGCTTCAGCCGGGGCGCTGCGGCAGACATTGAAGGAGATCTATCGTATTTTTCCCCTGCGTCATTCTCGCATCGAGCGCTGTCGGTTGCGTGGTCGGCCTTGCCTGTTCCATCAGATCGGTCAGTGCAGCGCCCCCTGTCATGGGCTGATTTCAGTCGATGATTATGCGCGGTTGGTGCAAGGGGTGGTGGCATTGCTGTCGGGGCGCGATCCTGATGTCCTTAAGATCTTGAAGCAACGGATGGCAGAGGCCGCAGAACAGCTGCGTTTTGAAGATGCCGCGCGCCTGAGGGATCAGATCGGTGCCATCGAACGCAGCGTTGAACGGCAGGCGGTTGCCGACCCCGGCGGTGGGGATCAGGATATTCTGGGACTGGCGCGCGATGGCGGCGAAGTGGAACTGGTGCTGCTGTTTGTTCGGCAAGGCAAGCTGCTCGGCAAGCGGAGTTGGGCGATTGAATGGCGCCTGGATATAGATGAACTCCTTTTTGATTTTTTGCGTCAATATTACAGT
>JAKIUS010000180.1 GCA_021647445.1 Geopsychrobacter sp.
ATATCGGGCAGTCCCTGTTGCTGCCATTCGGCCCCTTTAAGCACCATCATGGTCGCGTCACCACCATCATCCAGGATCATGTTCGGCAATTGACCGTTCGGCCAGCTAAGTGCCTGCTCGGTGCACCACCAGTATTCAGAAAGAGACTCCCCCTTCCAGGCGTAAATCGGAATTCCTGCCGCCGCAATCGCAGCCGCAGCATGATCCTGGGTTGAAAAGATATTACACGAGGCCCAACGCACTTCAGCCCCCAGATCGACCAGGGTTTCGATCAACACCGCCGTCTGAATCGTCATATGCAGAGAACCGGTGATCCTGGCTCCGGCTAACGGATTTTCCCCGGCATATTCTTCACGCAGCGCCATCAACCCGGGCATCTCAACCTCGGCCAGCTCAATCTCACGCCGCCCAAAAGCGGCCTGGTTCATATCCATAACTTTGTAATCGGTAAATTCACTCATTATTCAAACAACTCCTTACGGGGTTTGCCCCCATCGAAAAAGAAGAAAAACAACAAAAGCTAAAAGCAACCTGGATTCAGGAGTAAGTAAGCATAGCCCGATTTTGCGGGACTTGCATCAAGTTCGTCAGAATTCGTAATTCAAGAAGAATTTGGCCGGCATTTCGCCTTCGTCGGGAGGGGGCGCTCAATACAGAGCAACCAGAGCCAGGTTGTATAAAACCACAACCACAGCAGCATGGTTGCCATTAGGTGTCCGACAGGGTTGCGGGTCAAAAGATTATAGGGCGGCTCAAACAGGCCAACCCAGCGCATCTTTCCCTGACCGACCGGCACTCCTTTTTTGAAGGCACGTCTAGCATCGAGGGCAAAGGCCAGTTGCCAGGCATGTCGATGCACGTAACGACCACTATGGAACCAGATCTTCATGCGTTTTTTAAACGGGGCCTTCAGCATACTGCGCCTGACCTGGCGAAAGAAGGGCCGCAGGCGCAAGGTCTCACCGCTCCCCTGCTGCCGATAGACCGAAATCGCATCACTAAAAAAATCTTCCCAACCGATACTGCGAAAACACATAATCAGGGCGTTCAACAACTGGCGCTGCCAGAGACCTTCGGTCTCGAAACGACGCGCCGAGGTCGATATTTCAGCGGTGAATAACTGCCAGTGTCCTATGAGTCGCAGGCGCTCGGCAAAATCGGTATCTTCCATCACCGGCAGGTTCTCGCGGAAATGGCCAACGCGCTGAAAATTTTCGCGCGAGATGAGCAGGCCCTGATCGCCATGAATACATTCGGGACGCGCCAGGCGTGCCTTCCACTCATAAAAATAATAGCCGGGCTTTGAGCCCACCTCCTGGTAGCGGAATTTAAGCGCAAAACGGCCCGCGACCAAGTCGTTACCGCAGGCGATCATTTGATCCAGCCCGCAGCGTAAGGCATGCTCATCGCGAAACCGACTGTCAACATGCAACATCAACAACCAACCGGCACGTGCCTTCGATATGCCTGCGTTCAACTGGCGACCACGACCGCTCTCACCGACCTGCAATGAGATCGGATAACCGCAAAAAACTTGATACTCGGCAACGATCCCTTGCGGATCATCGATCGAACCGCCATCACTGAGGATCAGCTCAAAATTGATCCCTTGCTGTCGCATCAGGTCGGTCAAGAGACACCGAAGTTGCTCTTCTTCATTCAAAATGGGGACAACAATGGACAATTCAGGATTCATCAAGATCATCTATGTTCACAATAAGGTTGGAAATTCTTAGAAGGTCAACAAAAAGCACTTCCCATCTACAAATAGCCTGCTATAAGATAGTTCGGCTTCAAGTTAAATCCGCCCCGACCGCAACGGGCAGTCAGGACGATACCTTTTTCACCATATCGTATCAAGGGGAATACCATGAGCGAGATTATTGATGTATATGCCCGCGAGATTCTTGAGTCACGCGGCAATCCGACGGTTGAGGTAGAAATTGCACTGGAGAGTGGTGTCATGGGGCGTGCGGCGGTTCCGAGCGGCGCATCGACCGGTGAGCGCGAAGCGCTTGAAATGCGTGATGGCGACATGACACGCTATCTCGGCAAGGGGGTTCTTAAGGCGGTCGGTCATGTCAATGACATCATTGCCGCCGAAATGATCGGTCTCGACGCCAGTGATCAGGTCGGTATCGACCGCAAACTGATCGCCATGGATGGTACCGAATTCAAGAGCAATCTGGGTGCCAACGCCCTGCTCGGAGTCTCCCTGGCCTGTGCCCGTGCCGCCGCAGAGGAAGCAGGTCTCCCTCTTTATCAATATATCGGTGGTACCAACGCCAAAGAGTTGCCCCTGCCGATGATGAACATTTTGAACGGTGGCGAACACGCCGACAACAATGTTGACATCCAGGAATTCATGATCATGCCCGCAGGTGCCAAAAGCTTCAAAGAAGCACTGCGCATGGGTGCCGAGATCTTCCATCATCTAAAGAAGGTCTTGAAGGAGCGCGGCTACAACACATCAGTCGGTGATGAAGGGGGTTTTGCCCCCGACCTCAAGAGCAACGAAGAGGCCCTGCAGGTTATCGTTGAAGCGATTAAAGCCGCTGGGTACATACCAGGCGAAGATGTCCTGCTCGCGCTCGATGTCGCCGCCTCAGAAATCTACGAGGATGGCAAATACAACTTCGCCAATGAAGAGCAGCCGATCAAAACAGCCGCCGAAGTTGTCGCTTTCTACGAGGATCTGGTCGACCGTTACCCGATCATCTCCATCGAAGATGGCCTCGCCGAGAACGACTGGGATGGCTGGAAGCTGATGACCGACAAACTCAGCAGCAAGATACAGATTGTCGGTGACGATCTTTTTGTCACCAACACTAAAATTCTTAAAGAGGGGATCGACAAAGGGATCACCAACTCGATTCTGATCAAACTGAATCAGATCGGCACCCTGACCGAAACCTTAGAGGCGATCGAGATGGCCAAACGGGCCGGTTACACCGCCGTGGTCTCACACCGCAGTGGTGAAACCGAAGACACCTTCATCGCCGATCTGGTCGTTGCGACCAACGCCGGACAGATCAAGACCGGCTCATTGTGCCGCACCGACCGCGTCTGCAAATACAACCAATTGCTGCGTATCGAAGATGAACTGGATGAAGTTGCGGTTTTCGCGGGCAGAGGCGTTTTCTATAACCTGCGTTAAACACCTGCTTATCTATTTCAATAGTTCCAAATCAAAAGCCCACGAGATGATCTCGTGGGCTTTTGATTTAACCAAAAAGGTAACTGTTCGGCACTTCTCTATAAGGGAAAGAGCCGATAACTACTCCCCTTCTTTTCACGACGCAGACGACCCTGTCGATCAAGCTCACGTAACATCTTTTGCAATTCACGACGATCCCTATCTGCAAAATGCCGATAAAGCTCAAGTTGAGTCAATCCGGGAGTTTCACGCACTGTGGCGAGGAGATCCTCCAACAAGTTCTCTGCAGCGTTTAACTGCGAGTCCTGCTCAACCACCGGCGTTTCAACTGTGGGTGCCTCAGATGCTTTCGGCAACTCAGGTTCATCAACCCTCCGTTGTTGAGTAGCGCGAATCTCCCGTTCGATGGAGCGCGAGACAATATCGCGGGTCGCCCGTTCGCCGCGCTCGTCGTAGTCGAGCATGAAACGTTCGCCCTCGCCGTTCAGCAAGTGGCCGCCCGCCCCGCGCAGCCCTTCCTCCAGCACCGTACCGGTGAGCCGGGTTCCTTTCCCCGCCAACAACCCGGTCGGGTGAAACTGCACCATCTCCATGTCGCGCAAAGACAGGCCCTGCCGCAAAGCCATCACCATGCCGTCACAGGTTTTTTCACCTGAAGGCGTGTGGTAGCGATACATGGTGGGACCACCGCCGGTACCCAGCAAGACTGCCTTGGCCTTGACGAAAGTAAAGCTGCCATCACGCATGTTGATCAACACAACGCCCGCAAGCCGGGTGTTTGAAGTATCTCGCACAAAAGCTATTGCGCGATGTTCCTCCAGCCGATTGATACCACGCGACCACACTTGTTCAGCCAGCCTGTTGATGATCTCAATGCCGGTAAGGTCGCCCTTGTGCACGGTGCGGTCAAAGGTTTGCCCGGCAAAAGCTTTTTGATGCACCGTACCATCAGGATTGCGGTCAAAGAAGCAGCCGAACTGGTTTTCCAGTTTTGCGATGCACTTGACCGCCTCAACCACAAGGCGCCAGGACAAGTCCTGATTATTAATCCACTTGCCACCTTCAATTGAATCCATGAAATGGCGCTCGATTGAATCACCTTCGGCAATAGCCACATTATAGCCACCCTGCACCATGCGCGTGCAGCCGCATTTTCCCAGCAGACCCTTAACTGCAATGGTTATGTCAAGGTCCGGGTTGGCATCATGAGCATGTATCGCCGCCATCAAACCGGCACCACCGCTGCCCAGTATCAATATATCGGTTTCAATTGTTTTATACGCAGTCACAACACCTATCCGTTCAACAAAAACAGCAAACCAATGCCGATGGAAGCAGCAAAGCCTGAGGAGATAATCAGCTTCTGGCGATCACTCCAGACAACAAATTCCATCATCAACAATCGCAATCCTCCGGCAAAATGCACCGCCAGTAAAATGATCAGCAATGTTTCCGCAGCTTTAACCAGAGGCTGGTCTGTCCAGGCTAAAAAGCCATCAAGTGCTGCATCGCCCTCAATAGCCAGCCCCAGCACCAGAAAATGAAACGGCAAAAAAACAGCCAGACCGACACCGGAAAGCCGATGGACAATAAACGCCAGATAATAGGGGTGTTGACGATGGGCAAAGACGTTTTTCATGTAACCGCTCCCACAGCGCGCAAACCCACAGCTATCAGCAGCACAACAACCAACACCATGGCAATTTCAAGCTTAAGCCCGC
>JAKIUS010000181.1 GCA_021647445.1 Geopsychrobacter sp.
CGATCCACTTAGCGCTGGTTAGTTTTTCGAGATAGGCCTGTTTTTGTGCGGGGGTACCGTAATAGATGAGCGGCAGGGTGGCGATGCCGCTCTGACCGCTGGAGGTGATGGCAAAGGAGCCGCTGGGGCCAAGCTTCTCCGCGACCAACATGCTGGTTGTCTTGTCGAGTTCCAGGCCGCCGTACTCTTCGGGGATATCGATCAGGAACAGCCCGAGTTCCGCTGCTTGACGGAGTTTTTTGACCACCAGAGTGAAGTTTTGTTCTTCTATCTCTGGTAGGACAGGCAGGATTTCTTGGTTGACAAAACTTGCGGTGGTCGCGGCTATCTGACGCTGTTCTGAAGTGAAATCCTCCGGCGTGAAGGTTTCGCTGCTGCGGCATTGCCTCAGCAGAAACTCGCCGCCTTTAAGGAGTCTTCCCTTTGTCATGCGTCAGATCCTCTGTGAGAGATGTTTTGTCGCTCAAATAACCAGCACCGGACATTTTGCCTGATGAACGACGAAATTTGAGACCTGACCGAACAGCAGATCGCGGATCTCGCTGACCGGGTTTCTGCCGATGACCAGCAGGTCATAGGTGCCGTTACCCGCGAGGGCGCAGATGGTTTCGCGCGCATGCCCCTCTTTAATCAGGGTGGTGACCGGGATCCCGGCGCTGGTAAAATGCTCCTGCTGGGCGGCGATGAATTGCACGGCTTCCTGCCGGACGCGGTGCTCAAAATCTGCACGCGTAGTGTCTGGAAAGCCGAGAATCGAGAGCATGCCCAGATCCAGAATGTGCAGCAGGGTTAAAGAACCACTTAAGCGGTCCTTCATGGCGATCAGGGCATTAACGGTGTGTGCCGAGATCGGTGATTTATCAAGAGGAACCAGTATCTGCTGATCTTTCATAGGATCTCCCTGTAACGATAGAACGATATTCTATTTATATTGTGGTAAATTAGTGCCTCAATACAGGTTTATGTGTCAACTAAAAAGTAGACGGGGGTTCAAATGCTGCAAGTTGATTGCGAGATGATATAATCGTCGCACAACAAGAGCCCATTTTTATGGAGGTTATATGGCTGAATCAGCGCACAATGAATGTAAGGATCCTGCAGGGCATTACAAGCATGTCTGTCAATTGAAGAAGGACGGCAAACAGCAGGAGATCGCCGCCTTGGTGGATGATCCGGGGCATATTTGTCTGAATTGCACCGCCGTCGCCAATAACGCCTTGAATCTTTGCAGTCCCAGCCCGTTTTCCAGGGCCTGATTCGTCGGGAAGCAGCTTAGAACCTGGGCAAGCTGGCCGATTCTGTGATCAGTTTCAGGTAGGCTTCCCGGCAGGATTTTTCAATCTTGGCGAGATTGGCAAAGGGGGTACAAAAGTCGTGCTTGCCGACCGTGAAGACGCCGTGTCCATAGACGATGGCTCCGCGCCGTCCCTGTACCGCAGGTGGTAGGGTGTGGCTCAGGCCTCTGGGGCCGGTGCCGACTTCGCCGGGAATGATTGGAATATCGTCGACAAAGCGTTGCTTATTGCATCTAATATGGCATTTCCCCCGATTTTCACAGTTATGTTCAAAGCAGAGCATCGACATGATGACGCTGAACTTGGGGTGTCCATGCAGAATTGCTCGCTGGTCACCAGCCAGATAGATATCGCGGTGCGCGACCAGTTCGCTTGAGGCGGTGATGCCGGTCGAGGCGGAGTTGTCGAGGGGGCAGGCGTCGATACAGCTGGCCAGTTCGTCCATCGAGGAACCGGTTTGGCTGATGTAGACATGCTCATTGGCAAAGTAGGAGATATTACCGAAGAAGGAATCGACCATCCGCGCATCGACTGTTGCTTGCCCTGCGGTGATCATGGCTTGGAGAATCTCATCTGGCATTGAAAAAGGTCCGGTTTCAAGCGCGGTGGCCGGGCTGGTGGGTAAAAATTGATCATAGGCGGCCAGCAACTCCGGCAGCATATTCTTTGCTTCTTCATCTGCAGTGCCGGAGTGTAGGGCGTAGGCAAAATCGACAAAGAACTTCACGAACGCCGAAAAGATGATCGAGCTGAAGACCACGAAGGCCTGTTCCGGGCTGACCGTTCCGCTACAGATGATTCCCTGTCCTTCAATGACGCAGCCCGTGCGCTTCTGTAGCAGGGGGATGATCTCTGTCGCCGTCAGTGTGCGCGCCACCGGGATCGAATGAAGAAAGGTGCGGGTTTCGGTATCTTCGGGGACAAACTCACTTTCGCTGTTGCGACAATGATAATCGAGGATGCTGGCGAAGGGTTCGACCGGCCGGGCGAAGATCATGCTGTTGATGTTGAGTCCGGTGATGATTCTTTCCAGCTCGGCACTGCGGGGATCTTTGCGGTTCCAGAGAACGACATCATTGACGCCACCGACCAGTGGACTGTCCTGCGCGCAGAGTCCGTGAACGACCAGTTTCTGTGCATATTTATTCAGTAGTTTCAGCATGATAACCCCAATGCAGCGCATTTTTCTGCGGTCGGCAGGCCGTTCTCATCTAGTCCACGGATACGGTAATAGGCCGCGCGTTCCTGTAGAAACTCTTGCCGGTTGACTGGTGCGATCTGGATCGTCTCGCTACTGCTGCCGCTCTGTTCGAAAAAGCGCAGCGGGATATCGTCATCTTTTGCGCTAAAACCGTTGCGTGCATTCATGATCCGTTCACGGTAGTAGATGCGTTCGCCGATTGTGAGCAGTTGCTGGGCGCTGGTCTGCATGCCGGTTACCGCGTAGAGTGCCCGCGCGTATTCCTCAAGCGAAGCGGCAAAAAAGAGGAATTTGCAGGCGGTCAGGGAATCGACCACCGCGTTCATATCCTCACTGATCTTGATGATGCGCGCCTTGCCGCTTAAAGAAAAGCGGTCGGTGGCGACCGGCTTGCGCAGAATTTCATGGGAGATCGGGTAGGCGCGCAGGTGGCAGCCCCCGCGGGTCGAGGTGGCATAGGCCAGCGCCATGCCTTGCGCTCCGCGCGGGTCGTAGGCGGGGAATTCCATGCCCTTGGAGACCATCGCAACCTCGGGGCATCCGGCCTCTGTGGCGAAGTGCAGGGAGCCCTGCCCTAGCGCCGCTCCTTCTCCGCGTCCTGCGGCGATATCCGCGAGCAGTTTTAAGAGCTTTTCCGGACCAAGTTCCTGACCGCTGATTTCGGCGTAGGTCGCCAGGGTTACCCCGGCGGAGATCGTATCCATGCCTGCTTCGTTGCAAATACGGTTGGCTTCAACCACCGCATCCAGATCAGGGTTGCCGATCAGAGCGCTGAAGTGCGACATGGTTTCAAACTCGGGGATGATCTCGCCCTTGGCGCCGACCTTTTTGCACAGGATATGGCAACCGGCGCAACCGAATTTTTTGGTCTTGTAGCGTTTCTTGTAGGCTGCGGCATTCATCGCGGCAGAAGGTTCGAAGTAGGTCTGACGAAAATTGGCGGTCGGCATCATGCGTCGGCTGCGCATCAGGTCATAGAGCGCGCCCGTGCCGTAGTTGCTGATCCCCAGGTCGCCAGTCAGAATGGGCGAGGCAGCGACCAGTCGGTAAATTTCTTCTTGGGCGCCCTTAAGTTCTTCAGAGTCGAAGACGGCGGTTTTTTGCTGACCTGCGACCGAGATATATTTCAGCTTTTTTTCGGCCATCACCAGTCCCAGCCCGCCGCGGCCGGCAAAGTAGTGGCCGTCGAAGACGATTGCTGCGTAGCGCACGCCCTGTTCCGCCGCCGGGCCGATCATGGCGTGAGCAGCTTTTCCCATGCCGGGGGCCGCTTGCAGGTGGGTATGAATGTCAGAGATCCCCAGACCGTTTAACTGTGTTGCGTCAGTAAAAGAAACCCCGCTCTCGCTGATAAGCAGGCCGCTCCAGCTACGGCTTTTGCCGCTGAGGATGATCCCGTCGTAACCGGCGCGCTTAAGCATGGTGCCCATCTTGCCGCCCACAGAAGCGTCGCAGATTGTCCCGGTCAGCGGCGAGCGCGACATGACCGTCATGCGTCCCGAAGTTGGTGAGGAGGTGTTGTTCAGCGGTCCGGTCATCAAAACCAGCGGCATCTGTGGGTCATCCCAGCGGCGCTGAAAATGTTCAAACAGCAGCTCTCCGGCCAGTCCCTTGCCGCCTAGATTGCGCGCGTAAATCTGGGGGTCGAGACGCAGCTCGTCCGTTGTCTGGTCGCCCAGGTTGACCCGCAGAATTTTTCCACACCAGCCGTGCACAGTTCACCTCTTTGAAAAAACAGTTGAGCAAAATTGGATTGAACAGAGATTAAAGCATATTAGCTGAAGCAGGAGGATTGTGAAAGGAAATGAAAGGGAGGTGCTTGACTTGTGCCCTGACAAGTCTGTTCCTGGATTCCACTGTTTTTTCCCCACAGTGATATTCAGAAGTGGTTTGACCTTATCTCAGGATAGGAGCCTGGCTAACAATCGGCTGTGATCCGAAATCAGGTCTGTCGTCTGGGGGAAAACCTCAGTCAATTTCTGTTCAACCCCCTGCCAGCCGCCCTTCCCGGCGTAGTTTTGCCAGGTGTGAGTCGATATTCTGCATGGCGAAACTGTGCAGCTGCGGGGGGATATCCTGATAGATAGTGCTGAGGATTTCTGTTTTTGTTTTACCATCGGCAACTAACTGACAGATCTCCTCTTCACGCTGATGGCGATGTTGCAGGGTGGTTTGCAAGCGGTGGGTGCTGCGCATTGGGGTGCCGTGCGAGGGGAGAATGACCGCCGGATCGAGGGTGATAATTCGCTCCAGAGTCTTGAAGTAGGCCGCCATGTTACCTTCCGGAGCGGCAATCACCACAGTTCCAAAACCCTGAATGAGGTCACCGACCAGAAACCAGCGCAGGGATTCAGGTGCCAGCCCCAGGCGTCCG
>JAKIUS010000182.1 GCA_021647445.1 Geopsychrobacter sp.
TCTGCGCGGTTGCCCTGAAAGTCGAGGTCGGCGGTGACATAGCAGGCCTCCATAGGTACCTGCCATTCGGCATCTTCGGGCCCGTAATTCTCGCGCCTTCTGTACAGCTCTTTTTCTTGAGGCAACTCACCTTCGGTATCTTCGGGCACTGGCAGACCGCAGCAGTCATTGTAATAAAAGACCAGGTTCTCTTCGGTCGGCTCGATCAGGGTGGTGAGGTAGGC
This sequence comes from Geopsychrobacter sp., assembly GCA_021647445.1. Taxonomy (GTDB): domain Bacteria; phylum Desulfobacterota; class Desulfuromonadia; order Desulfuromonadales; family Geopsychrobacteraceae; genus Geopsychrobacter. Next base: position 225 of record JAKIUS010000182.1, read on the forward strand.
GGTGGCAGCTTTACGTAAAGGGTTAAAAGGGGAGAGCAGCGGGTTGTTGTGGATCCACACGCTTTCTGGTTTGTTTGTCGGCTCACCATTAAAAGTCATGCGCCATTCGCCATCGCGCACGGCTTGGTCGCGATCGTGATCATCCCATGGGTGGTTACAGCCAGAACAGAGGTACCAGACATCAGTATCTCTGACGAGCCCGGTCGGCTCGACAACTCCAGCCTTCCATTGGACGAGTGCTGGGTCCATCACTTGGAGCTCACCGCAGAACGGACACCTGGCCCAATAGTGATAGAGGGCCTGCGCCTGATCACGGGCGGACCAAATACGGCCATCCTCAGTTGATACGGTGCATTCCTCAATAATTTTCTGCATGCCGGAAAAGGCCCCGGTTCGGGCGTGGGCTTTTTTGATCGTGAGCGGCGGATAAAGATCGACCTCTGACATGATGACATAGCGGATCGGCTTACTGGCGACCCGGCCTTCGGACTTACCCCATGCGAGATAGATGGCCATGCCGTTCTTTATGCGGATCCGCTTACTAGCCAGGTCATCTGGGTTGCCCGTGAGCAGCTTGCGCAGCGAAGGGGTATCGCGAAACATGGGGATCAACCGTGAGTCGAAAGTTTCGATGCCGGTTTCGCGGTCCTGCATAACCACCATGGTCGGGCCGGGATCATGCGTTGCGACCCAGCCGATGAAGTTGTGCGTGATGTCGGTTTTTGCAGTTTGAGATCCACCAGCAATAAAGGCTTCGCGCACATGCTCGGCACCGATTATATCCATAATGCCACGCGCCACCGGGACGGTGTCATTGTCCCAGGCCCCTGGCAGCGGCGAAACATGAACCTGCCGTTCTCCCTGGGCCCACTCGCTGACCGACTCATCGACCGCAGCGCGCATAACTGCGACTTCGCCAGGCATCAGCTTGAACGTGCGCGGCGGCGGCTCGGGGATCCAGTTGTAGTCGTGGGCGAGGTTTGTCACTTAATCAATCCTCTTCTTCAATACCTTGGATCGGGCGAGAATAACTGTCGAACGCTCTGCGGTTAACGCCGAGTATGAACTCGATCAGGTCCGGTACCTTTTGCGGATCACCGCCGACGATCTTGCACATGCGTCCAGCTGATTTACGTGCGATGGCGTTGAAATAGTTTTTAAGGTTCGTAGCCCGATCGGCGAGTTCGATTTCGACCTGGTTACGCTCGATCAGATCTCCGAGCGCCTGTCGATACTTGAGCTCGCGCATCCGCCCATCAAAATCGATACGGGCGATGTCCTTGAGCAGTTTTTCTTCTTGCAGGCTTGTCTCTGCCGCGCTGCCATCTTTACGCTTGAGGTGCAGTCGGGCATACTCGAGAGCCTCGGATTGACTGATGCTGCCGTTCTTTCTGAGCTTGAGCTTGCCCTGATCACGATGTTCGTAGGCTGTTGAGGTGCCGATCCGCCAACCTTGTTCAGCCAGGTACTCGACCATTTGCGGGATGCTTTGATAATGGTAATCACCGTTGTCGAGTAGATTGTCCCGAAATTCCCGCAGTTCGGCTTGTGCGCGTTTGAGCGCGGTCCGGTTCTTACCGGTCGGCTTGCGCGTTGCCGTTGCCAGGGCGTCATCGACCGCGGCCTGAAGTTCGACTTCGCGTTGCTGCAGGGCAGTATCGAGATCGGGAGTTGTCATTTATTTCCCATATCTTCATAGTATTTGCGAGTCTGGTTCTTCAGGCGCACTTTCTCGAAGAGACTCATAACATGGGGTTTGCCATGCTCGCGCAGTTTGATGCGCCAATACGTTTCGAGACTATGCGTCAGGTCGACCAATTCGAGCTCTTCCTCAAATTGGTTTTCGGCATTTGCCACTTCAGCCGCCTCAGATAACACGTGATTGATCTGGGACTCTGAATCGTTTAGGTCTGAAAAAATGGTGGGCGGAAAACTGAAGAATAATTCTTCAATTTTCGGCGGCCTTTTATGCAGAGGACAAAATGTCGTATCCCGGTTTTCTCCCTGGATTCCCCAGAACTGGCACTTGCAACCTGCTGGTTTTTTCTTGTTCATCCTTTGGCTCCTATGCAACCAGATCGAGTGGGCTTTTCACGCCGCTGGCAGTACCAGTGACGTGGGTATAAATCTGCGTAGTCTTAACATCGGCATGACCGCGCAGCTCTTGCACTGTGCGGATAGCGCTCCCCGCCTCTAAGAGGTGAGTCGCGAAGCTGTGCCGAAATACGTGAGGGGTGACCGGTTTTGCTATGCCGGTGCGACGCACGGCGGCACCGATGGCTTTTTGTAGGCCGCTTTGATGTTTATGGTGGCGTTTAATAATGCCGCTGCGAGGGTCTTTTGATGGTGTCACCGATGGAAAAACGTATTGCCAGCCCCATTGTTGATGAGCGTTCGGATATTTGCGAGCCAGCGCCTCGCCTATCTCGCTGGTGCCGATACCGTTGGTGAGATCTCGTTGATAAATATCGCGGACGCTTCGCAGGTGTTCTTGCAGGACATAAATGATCGATCCAGGGAGACAGGTGGTGCGATCCTTGTCGCCCTTGCCGCAACGAACGGTTAATATCCTGCGATCAAAATCAACATCTTTGACGCGCAGACGGTGCAGTTCCATCACGCGCAGACCGCTACCGTAGAGCAGCGAGATCATCAACCAGGGCAGGTCAGTCAGCTGGTCAAGAATTAACGTGACTTCTTTACGGGTGAGCACGACCGGCAGCCGCTTTGATCGCTTGGCACGAACGGCATTGATCGAGTTTTCAGGAAGAGGCTGGTTTAGGGCATGCTTATACAAAAAAACCAGGGCGTTCATTGCAACATTTTGTGTAGATGCTGACACCTTGCGCTGATTGGCTAACCAGGTGAGGTAAGCTTCGACCTCTGGCGCACCAGAAAGTGCCGACCCATCAGCCAAACGGACGTTATGCCAGGCAATATATGACTTAGACCAACCGACATAGGCCTTCTCAGTTGAGATGGAATAATGCTTGAGGCGTATTTTCCCACGCAAAGTGTCTATTATTTGCCGGTTAGTCATGGGTTTTCTCCTTTCCGGTGGTGTGTTATGCCGCTCTGTGTGCTTGGTAACGGTTGTTCTATTTGCTTTCAGGTTAAAACAGCGCCTCTTGTCTTTCATCAGGCTCGTTCTCAATTTTGTTAAGCAATTTCTCCATTGCACCGGTAGCAAACTCACCATCGTCAATTTCATAAAGTGCGCTCATAACGTCTTCAACCAGCGCGCTCCTGGTGGTAATGTGTCCCTCCATCCCCAAAAAGGCCATCATCTTGTTTACTGCGTTGTAAAGCTTAACGGCTTTTTCTTTATCAGTCATTCTTCGCTCCTTTCAGGCCGCAAATAGAACAATCAAATCAAGCGGACGGCGAGGGGGCTGCGGTCCTCGATTAATGCGTCTCGCTCGCGGTCGGCACAGCGCCGCCGCTTATCGCGGGGTGTTGCCACCAAAATAAATGGCAGGCTATCCACGCCCCAATATATTAATCCAGCGCCGCATACCATCAAAACAAGCCCGATCAAAGATTCAACATCTGGCCTACCCTTGAACGTGCTCACCATCCACATACAGCAGAAGCCAGCAACTAACATTATCAGCCCTGTAACTATTGCGATTGTGCATCCAAATATAATCATAAGTCTCTCCACGCTCGAAAAGAGGCAACCTAACCAAAAAATGAAGAGGGAATTTCTATACTGCCGTGGTCCGCATTCCCTCGCGGCGACCTATTTGCCGACGTCGGCAAATAGGTCGCCGTTCGATGTAATCCGTAATCCCCTTATCTGGTTACGTTAACTGGCACCGTCATTGACAATTCGGCTCACCAAAAGAAGTATTCTCACCATTCCGTTGGCTTCGTCGTCCAGCCGCGCAGCTTCACGGTAATTCCCGAGCTCCGCTTGATACTCGGCCTGCCACACAGTTTCTTTTTTCATGGCAACTATGCCAGTTAACAAATCGTTCAACGGCGGACTTGCTCCGCAAGTCGCGCTCGTATCACTCAGTTTCTTAATAGCATTTTCAATACTCATAGTTTTTTCTCCTTAATCCGCAAGCCCGTTAACTTAAATGTTAGTCATGATTCTCGCATCCGCCACAATTCGACTATCGTTTTTCATTACAGCCGCATTGGCATGACGACTTCGAGGCGTTCTGAAAACCGCCCATAATCGAGCGGGAAAAGTATCAGGGGCTCTCTGTCTGTTTTGTACTTCGCGCAGACGTCATCGCCGAGGCTACTGATAGCGTCAGAGAGGAAGGCGGCGGATACCGCGATTTGCAGGGCTTCGCCATTTATTTCGGCGACTACAATATCGCGCGCGGATCCCGTTTTGCTTTCGGCAACCAGGGTTATTTCGTTCCCGGATGCTTCGAGTTTTATCCCTGCTGATTTTGATGCCGCGACTTGCCGGACACGGTCGACACTGTCGAGCAGGTCGCGGCCAGCAAAACCAATGCTGCCAGGGTTATCCGTGGGGATTACTTTGTTATATGCTGGGAATTCTCCGTCGATCAGGCGGACCACCAGACTGACGGCGGCTTGCACGAATGCGACATTGTTGTCATAGACATAGACCTGGACGGGGCCATCATTGAGGCGCTTTATTTCGCCGAGGGCTT
>JAKIUS010000183.1 GCA_021647445.1 Geopsychrobacter sp.
TTAGTTGGTCATAACTGACGTCCGGGGTATGTTGTGAAGAGATAACCACGGTATCGATATGCACCGGCTTGTCATCAACATACTGAATAGAGACCTGAGATTTACAATCAGGTCGCAAGAAATTGAGTTGTCCGCCCTTACGTACATCGGCCAGCTTCTTGGTCAACTTATGCGCCAGGATAATCGGCATCGGCATCAATTCTGGGGTTTCATCACAGGCAAAACCGAACATCAAGCCTTGATCACCGGCCCCCTGGTCAGTAAAAAGCCCCTCCCCTTCCGATACACCTTGAGAAATATCTGGAGACTGCTGGTCAATCGAAGTCAAAACCGCGCAAGTCTCATAATCAAAGCCCATCGCCGAATCGTTATAACCGATCTCCTTGATGGTCTGACGCACAATAGCGGGGAAATCGGCATAAGCACTGGTGGTAATTTCACCGGCGATAACCGCCATACCTGTGGTAACAAGGGTTTCGCAGGCGACACGGGCCATCTTGTCCTGGCTCAAAATCGCATCAAGAATAGCATCCGAAATCTGATCGGCAACCTTATCAGGGTGCCCTTCACCGACAGATTCTGAAGTAAAGAGAAAATTGGTCATAGACATGTCAGGGATATCTCCTATAAAAAGTTTCTGGTCGTCGGAGCTTGGTTAACCCAACAGGCGACCAGACTTATTCAGCCGGTGATTCTAAGCAAAAAGTCCTTAGAGAGTCAACATTTATGAACATTGTCACAGCGCCCAAACCGGTGGTCAAATCACAAAATCTCCAAACAGATCGGGAAGCAGTTTACGCATTTCTCGATCAAGGTAGGCCGCAACCTCCTTGCCGGTCGATAACTGCATAATTTCTAACAGGATCGCCTCGCCATCTGTCTGTTTCAGGTTACGCAAAACCCGCTTAACACGCGGCAGGCACGCATGATTCATCGATAGCTCGTCCAACCCCAGACCGAGTAAAACAGGGACATACAAGGGTTCGGCGGCCATTTCGCCACACATGCTGACGGCAACACCGTTAGCATGTGCCGCATCACAGACCATTTTCAGAGCAGTTAATATGGCGGGGTGCAGGGGTTCATACAGATACGCAACATGCTCATTGCCACGATCGACTGCGAGGCAATATTGAATCAAATCGTTGGTACCGATCGAAAAGAAATCAACTTCTTTGGCGAGCAATGACGCAATCATAACGGCGGATGGAGTTTCGATCATAATCCCGATTTGCAACTGGGGATCAAACGGGATCTTCTCTTGTGTCAGTTCAGACTTGACGGTGCGCAGAATACGCTTACAGGTTCTTATTTCTGCGACTCCACTGATCATCGGAAACATAATACGCACGTTTCCGAGAGCCGAGGCGCGCAAAATAGCGCGCAACTGAACCTTGAAAAGATCGACCTCGCGTAGCGAAAGACGGATCGCCCGCAAGCCCATGGCCGGATTGTCTTCCTGTTCAAGACTCACGTCAGGGACAAACTTATCACCACCGACATCAAGGGTCCGAATAGTCACGGGATGGGGGGCAACTCCCTGAGCAATTTCACTGTACGCCGCAAACTGTTCCTCTTCGCTCGGCGGCTGAGTACGGTTCATGTAAAGAAATTCGGTTCGATATAGACCAACCCCGACCGCACCATCCTTTTGAGCCGCCGGAACCTCGGAAACAATTTCAAGATTGGCGCGCAGGGTCACCTTAACCTTGTCGCGCGTCTCAGCGGGCAGATCCCGGTAACTAGAGAGTTCTTTCTCAAGATATTCAAATGCCAGTTTACGTTTTAAATATTCGCGGAAGGTCTCTTCGCTCGGATTAAGAATGACGACACCGGTCGTTCCATCAATAATTGCCGGCATTTCATTTTGAACAATCGCAGTGGCCGACTCAAGACCGACCACCGCCGGAATCCCCAGGGATCGCGCCAAAATGGCCGTGTGTGAGGTCTTACCGCCACGATCAGTGATGAAACCAACCACCTTGTCCCTATCCAGCTGCATGGTATCGGCGGGCGAAAGATCATGCGCCGCAACCAATGCGGTCTCCTTGATCTCATCAAGCGTGCTATCGGTCACCCCGGCCAAAATGCGCTGTAACCTTTGGCCAACAGCATCGAGATCTGAACTGCGCTCACGCAGATATTCATCCTCGATATTTTCAAACATCGTCCTTAACTGCTTTAACGTCTGACCTAAGGCACTTTCTGCATTATTTTTCTGACGAATCAGCTCTTCGGTACGCCCGGTCAAGAGTTCATCTTCAAGAATCAGCAGGTGGGTATCGAGAATATAGATGTGTTCACGTAGGTGTGGCTGACTGGCAACCTTCTGTTTCACCCCACGCAACGCAACGCCGGCATCCACAAGGGCCTTACGGAAACGGAGGACCTCGCCCTCTATTTCAGATTCATCAATCTGCCATTCCGCAATGTGCGATAAGCGGTTGAGCAGACAGATACGGCCGATGCCGACCCCCGGGGAAACTCCTAACCCGACAAGGTAGGTATCCTGTTGAACTTCAGTCTTCCCCAAAACCATCCTCTATTAACTGGGTAAGGGCCTCTAGGGCTTCAGACTCATCCGCACCTGATATCATCAGCGAGATCTCTGTCCCCTTAGGAGCCGCAAGTAATAGAATGCCCATAATGCTCTTGCCGTTGACCTCAATACCGTCTTTTTCGACCAGCACTTCACTGCTAAAGCGATTGGCGGTCTGCACCAATTGGGCAGCGGCACGAGCGTGAAGCCCGAGGCGGTTAACAATCATAAAACTTTTTTGCAACGATATTCCCCTTATCTCAGCATGAATCGATGAAGTCCTGACTGCTTAAGGTTCACGGCAACCAGACCGCAACATCAGCAGAAAAAAGACTGCAAAGCATGACCAATCCCGATGCCAGAAGCACCAGCATCAGGGTAGAAACCCCACGTCTGGCTAAATGGCCACAAACCAAAACAACCGGTATTGCCAGCAAACCAAGCCAAAGTGGTTTGTGCTTCTCTTCCAGAACCTGAAAAACCATGAAGGCGGCAACACCACCCAAAAGGACAACCGAGGTCTCCTTGGCACGAATGGCCAAGTCCGGAAGTTTACGTTTTTGTAAAAAATCAACCGACTGGACACCAAGCTCATAACCACTCAAAAAACCGGCAATTCTAAACCACAGCGGTAACGCATTGAACATAATCAAAAAAACTATCGGCGCAAAAACCAAACCCTTTGCCGCCAACAGGAGGGCAACCCCTGCCGCCAACGGTCTTAATCCTCCCCAGAAGAGAGCATCACCGACAGCGGCATAGGGCGACGCCACCATCTCCTTAAACTCAGCAATACCGATCACCGGTTCTTTGCCCTCGGCCCGCTCAATCTCCATACGGATCACTGCACCAACAACCGTTGGAGCAAGGTAGGGATGGGTATTAAAATAACCGACGTGCTCACGAGCGATGCGTTGCATCTCCTTTTCACCATAAAGCACGCGTAAAACCGGGGCCATCGTGTAAAACCAACCGCCGCCCTGCAGTCGTTCAAAGTTCCAGCTCCCCTGTAACAACAGAAGTCGAAACCAGACCTGACAAAGTTTCATTTTACTGATTGTTTTCATCACACCAGCCACATCAATAAAAAGGCCATGCTAAAAGAGGCCCCGAACAGAGTCAGAGAGCGACTGACATTGGCGGTGCCAAGAATGACCGCGATACCGACCAGCGGCAATGCCAGCCGCAGCCATTCAGAGGTCGTCGCTAGCACGGGCAACATGAGAGGTGCCAATATGGGAATCAGGATCAATCCGCAACTGACGATAACCATGTAGGTTCCAACGGCAGCAAAACCGAAACAACACAACCCCATGCGATGGGTCTGTTCCATGGCGCGAAATTTCCCGGCCTCCAGATACCGGTCACTCAAGGCGACCTTTCGACCATTAAACTGACGGGCAAAACGATCAAAGAATTGACCAAACTTCCCTAGGGGAATCGCGATCAAAAGGCAGAGCAACTGATACTCAAGACCGCTATGACCAAAAACCCTTCCCAGGCTTACAGCGAGCACCGTTCCCGCAATAGAAACCTGCGTATCATCAGGAGGGATTGCCGCACCAATCGGGAGCCTTGCCAGCCAGAGCAACTCAACCATCAGACCGATTTCGAGACCAACGGCGATGTCACCCAACAGCCAGGCGACCAGTGGGGCGGCAACAATCGGACGCGAAATCATGATTTGCAGAGCCGCCATTCGGTCCAAACCACAAACCAGGGCGACTCCGGCACCAATCATGAGTTCTCCCGCAATCAAGTTTTAACCTTCTTGACAGGGATCAAACGCCGCCAACTGCGCGCTGTATCAGCAGGAATACAACGCGCTGAAATTTCAACACCAGCGGTATCGATCTGCTCAAGATTTTCAACATCTTTGGATGCAAGAAAAACAGTACAACTAAACTGCTCTTTTCCTTCTCCGGCATGCAGGTTGCCAAGGTTCAAACACTTATATTTGAGACCAGCACGTAAAGCCGTTAAACAGTCAAAGGTCGTAGCAAAAAGGAGCAGGACCTTATAATCATCAAATTCACCCCGTTTAAATAAGTCGGCGATTTCGTCAATCGTCCCTATTTCGACACGAACACGACTCGGCACAGACGCTTCCATCATCATCCGCTTAAGGGGGGAGCGAGAGATATCTGCGTTGGCCACGACCAGGCAATTTGCATGCACATACGGCAACCAGGTTTCAAGGACCTGTCCGTGAACCAATCTGTTATCGATACGGGTCAGAACAATACTCATTCAAACTCCGGTTATTTGCTTCTGGCTTTAAGTAAATCAGC
>JAKIUS010000184.1 GCA_021647445.1 Geopsychrobacter sp.
TCAGATACGCCCCGACCAGTACGTTGCCTCACTTCAACCTTGATCCCACCATTGGAGAAGGACCAGAGTCGCTGACAACCGATGCGCGCCGTCCGTTCAAAGCGCCGCTCACTCGACAGCCAGCCGATGGTCCACGCCGCGAACGGGCCGGTGCACAGCTGACCAAAATCGGCATAGAGTCCCGTAAGTGCAGCGGCATCGCCCAGGCGTTCCCCGTAGGGGGGATTAATCACCAGCAGGCCGGTCTTATGCGTAGGGACAAGCTCTTCCATCCGCCCCTCCTCAAACCTAATCAGATGCTCAACCTGCGCCGCACGGGCGTTCTGCAGCGCCGCTGCTACCGCCTTTGGCTCACAATCGATGGCAAGGATGCGCCCCGCTGCTCCAGGTTGTATCCCCTGCTCCTGCAGACAAAGGTTCCAGACATGAGACTTGTAATGAGGCCAGTCCATAAAGGAGAATATGCGATTACGACCGGGAGCAACCCCCGCCGCAATTAAAGCGGCTTCGATCGCAAAGGTTCCAGATCCGGTCATGGCATCGATCAGGGGCCGGGAACCATCATAACCCAGCTTGAGCAGAATCGCCGCCGCCAGGTTTTCACGCAGCGGGGCTGCAACCATCGCTTTACGATAACCACGGCGATGAAGCAGTTCCCCCGAGCTGTCGATGGAGACCATACATTGATCATTCTCAAAACGGACAAAGATCAACTGTTCCGGTGCAACGCTGCCAGCGCCAGCTGCGCCCAGATTCTTTTCAAGCGCGGCGAGGAGTGTTTCGGCAATCCGTCCCGTATGAATCAAACGTGAGGCATGACAACTGACCCGTACCGCACATTTACGTCCCGGCCTGATAAAACGGCCCCAGGGCAGCTTCAGCAGACGACGATGAAGCTCCGGAAAATCCCGACACTTAAAACTGCCAAGCCTCACCAGCACCCGCGATGCGACGCGACTCCAGAGATTGACCCGATACAAACCAGGCGCTGGCGCCACAAAGCTCACCCCGCCGGCTTCAACACGACAGGCGATGCCGAGCGCCTTAATTTCGGCGGCGCAGATTTTTTCAGTACCCGGGGGCGTCACCGCAAAGCAATCAAATTCAACTTGTGCCATAGATATCCTCTCTTGCGGCGGCACCATAGCATGCCGTAATGCGGCCTGTCAGCGGCGATCAGAATCGATTGAAAAATAACCATTATGTGACTTTCGCTTTTTTCTGTATAATGCCCCATTCAATTACATCGACAGGAGGCAACACACATGTCACGCACCGTTCTGATTTTGGCCATCGCTTTTACCCTGCTACTGCCAGGATTGGCATCGGCCCGCTGGATCGACGACATCGTCAAGATGGACGTCGAGGCGACCGGCCCCGTCAACTTCAGCCATTACAACCACCTTGAGACCCTAGGCAAAAAATGCACCCTCTGTCACAATAAAGTTTACAACATTGTCCGCAGCAAAAACCCGGATTTCAGCATGGACGAAATGCGCAAGGGCAAGGCCTGCGGTGCCTGCCATAACGGTGATAAGGCTTTTGCGGTCGATGACGACTGCAGTGCCTGCCACCCGACCCACGACATCGCGTTCAAAACCGAGGTCGGAAATGTCACCTTCCCTCATGACGTTCACACCGAAATGTACAGTTGTTCGGACTGCCACAGCGACCTGTTTATTCCGGACCAAAAGAAGAACAAGCAGTTTACAATGGCCGAAATGGACGAGGGTGAAGCCTGTGGAGCCTGCCATGACGGCGACACCGCCTTCTCGGTAAAAGAGGATTGCGCCAGCTGCCATCCGACAAAGGATATTACCTTTAAAGTCGAAGATGGCGATGCAACCTTCCCGCACAGCACACACATTGAAATGTATGGCTGTACCGACTGCCACAGCGACCTGTTCATCGCTGACCAGAAGAAGAACAAGCGTTTCACCATGGATGAAATGGGCGAGGGTGAAGCCTGCGGCGCCTGTCACGATGGCGACACCGCGTTTACCGTTGAAGATAACTGCGATAGCTGCCACGATATGTAACCTAGGAGGCTATCGGACTATCAATGATCCGGCTGCAAATCCGGCTGTTTGGCCCATATTTCAGCTCATTTTCGACCAATAGCTACGGCTATTACTCTCAAATGAGCCAAAATCTGCTCTCAAACTTCCGAATTTTCGCTTCGGCTCGTATAGTCAGACAACCTCCTAGACCGCATCAGAGCAATTACAAAAAGGGGGGGCACCTGTTGCCCCCTTTTTTTCACATCGGATAACCCCTCGATGATTTATCAGAAGTACTTTAAAGCTGGCCAAAAGGTGCAAATTCGCGCCAAACAACCCCCTCCACCCGAAGGGCGCAACGAGTTACTCAGTGCCCGGATCGACGGTGGGGATGCCAACCACTTTAACCTGACCCTCCCTTACGGACCGAACTCCGTAGAGCAATACCCATTTCGAGACGACATGCCCTTTGAACTGAGTGCCGATGCCCTCGGTCTGGGGATCAAGGTCACGGTCACTTTTCTCAAAAAACTCACGGGCAACCAGTTTCGCGTTCTGGTACTCCCCGACCTACAGATGTTTCAACGCCGCACCCAGCCCCGCCTCGACTGCACTATCGGTATCCGTTTTACGCGCGGCAGAAACTCACTGCAGAAACTCAGGGAGACCTGGGAGAAGAATGCCTCAATTCTAACCAACTGTAAGCAGAGCGCACCGCTGCAAGGATTTAACCCCTGCCAACTCAATATCAGTTCCGCAGGGATCCGCTTCAGCCTGCAACCGCCTGCAGAACCAACAGATATCTGCCTGATGCTGCTTGATCTCGACGACAACAAGCCACCGGTCTGCGCCTTGGCCGAAATCATCTGGACGACAGAACCGAATGAAGAGGGCGCGCTTCGCGCCGGCATGCAATTTATCGACATCTTAGAACAGGATCAAAAAAGGATTGAGCACTTTATTCACAAACACACCTGAGCCAAATCTACTTGTCTCAACCGCGCAATTCAGGGTATAAAACACTGGCTGAGCATCAGGGCTCAAAAAAGAAAATTTCCCTGCAAACCACCTACCGGATGAGCTATTTCTGATGATGCAAATCTCCGAAACCGAAGCTTACCGCGCCTGTCGTATCCTGTTCGGCACCGACCTCGAACTCAATCGCAGTTTCCTGCAATATCTTCAGCCATCGGGGGCACACTCAGCCTACCGTAAAAAAGCCAAGAGTACCCATCCCGACAGCCATCATTGCACGACCCACGAAAACCACCACCAGAATCGCCTCTTTCAAGATTTAAATCAGGCTCACCAACTGGTACAGAACTACCTGCGTCAACGAGAACTGCTCGCCTCACGTAAGCAGAGCTCAACAAACCACCGCAGTCCCAAAGCGACACGCCCTGCGCACCGGTCAAGCAGCACAAACCCTGAACAGAGACGCGTACCGACCCGCCCCCTGCAATTTGGCCTCTATCTTTACTATCGAGGGATCATTCCCTTTAAGATGCTGTTCACGGCCCTCGCCTGGCAACGCCAGCAACGTCCGGCCATGGGGCAGATTGCGCAACGCTGGGGCTGGCTTCAGGAACAGGAGGTCGGTCAAATTTTAGCCTGCCGCAAGATAGGTCCATTCGGTGAGCGGGCCGAACATCTGGGTCTGCTCAGCGCCCTCCAGGTTCGTGCCATTCTGCTCCATCAGCGAACCCGGCAAGAGAAGCTTGGCAACTACTTCATCGCCCAGGGGCTCCTGACGCCGCGTAAAATCTCACAACTGTTGAGTGACTTATCGGAGCATAACCTGAAATATCGACACGGCTATTCCCATCACTTTTACTATCATCATTAATAACCATCACCCCCCTGAGAGGATAAACAATTATGGGCCTTCTTGCGCCTTCAGCAAGCATTTGCCATTTTGAAGTCATGGGCACCCTGCCAGAAGATCAACTTCTGCAACAACTATCAGAACGGCTTCACAATGAACGTTTCTGTTCGATTGAACATTCGGCGGATGAATACAGTTGCGGCTGGGTTGAATTAGATGATTACGACGCAACCGACTTCAGCGAGGAAGGTCGTCTGCTCCGCGAACGCATGATCTGTTTTGCGCTGCGCGAAGATCGTCGCAAAATCCCGTCGATCCTGCTCAAGCGTGAAATTAACCGACTCAGTGCGGTTTTCCTCGAAGCTCATCCGACCTTCAACCGGGTTCCGAAGCAGGAACGTGAAACCATTCGCGAGCAGGCCAGCAGCCTGCTCTTTAGTCGAACCCTGCCGGTTCCGGCGGTTTCGGATGTGGTGTGGAATCTGGAGAGCGGCCTGTTGCGCTTCACCTCTTTAAGCCAGAAACGGATCGACAGCTTTCAGGGCCTGTTCCACCAGTGCTTCCCTGAACTTCGCCTGCATCTACTAACCCCCATAGCACGCGCGAAGAGTCTGAGTAATGAGAGCCAACAGCAGCAATTGGCCGACCTCAATCAGGCCAACAGTGATGCCGCACTCGAAGAGATCGAAGCCAATTGCTGGATGGGAGAGGATTTTCTGCCAGGGCTGCTCTACCGCAGCCTCAATTCCGATTCCGGCGATGTGGTCTGCAGTGAAGGCCCACTGCTCACCAATCAACCGTTCACCGCCTGGCTTGACAACCGCCTGCTGCTCTTCGGCAGTGGCAGCGAAGGGGAGCAGAAGATCTCGGTCGCCGGCCCCCAGGATCATTACGCCGAAGTCTGCTCCGCCTTGCGAAGCGGCAAGCGGATCGCCGAAGCGACCCTGCATTTAAGTCTCGATGAAGAGCAGAGCTGGAAACTGACTCTCAAGGGAGAAC
>JAKIUS010000185.1 GCA_021647445.1 Geopsychrobacter sp.
CGTTGCTGGAGGTTCACGGCTCCATTCATCATTTGCAGTGTCTTGCGCCCTGCTGTCACGAGATCTGGGGCAATGAGCTGGTTTTTGAGGTCGATCCTGCGACCATGCGGGCGCGTCGTGCGGCCGCTTGTCCTTATTGCGGTGGGGTGGCGCGGCCCAATATTCTGATGTTTGGTGATTGCTCCTGGTTGTCCGATCGCACCAGCGCCCAAGAGGATCGTTTTGGCCGTTTTCTGGCCAGGTTGCGTGGCAAAAAGCTGGTGGTTATCGAGATGGGAGCGGGCAATGCGGTGCCGACCATCCGCCAGATGAGTGAGAGCCTCGGTCGACAGCCTGGCATCGAGGTGATCCGGATTAATCCGCGCGAACCGCAGATCGAAACTGGTCATTTCAGCTTCAAGGTTGGGGCGCTTGAGGGGCTGGAACGACTTGAGGAGTCTTTTTAAGGTGTAACTATTTGGTATACTGGGTTCGCGACCCCCATATCAAGGGACGCATGAACCCATCCATGGGGCTTGATGTCGCCATCCCTGGCGACAAACACCCTTGCCATGGCGTTCGCGAACCCATCTCGAAAGAGACGGCAATAGTTACTTTAAGGTTATGGCTGTTTAAGAAGTGTTGTTCGTCGATAGGGGGACGATTAATCCTGCATCGTCCCTGTCTGCCCGCCATAGATGCGACTTAAGTCTGCAAACTCACTGCTTTCGCACTGCAGGGATCTTTTGATGCAATCGATGCGTACCACGATGATCTCTTCGGTCTGTTTGCGGAGTTGGCTCGCTGCTGCTTCTAACTGTTGCAAGGCCTTGGGGTGAGTCTTTAGATCGAGGGGGCCACGCGCCAGATCGCGACGTTGTTCAAAATAGCTCTGGAGTTGCTGCCGGTACTCCTTGCCCAGATCGAAGACCTCGGGGACCAGCGCCGAGAAACTGCGCACGCCGATGACATCCTTGCCAATGGCGCGGTAGGCTTCCAGCACTTCGGGATCCATATCGAGATAATTCTGCTGCGGCATGTACATGCGCGCTAGATACTGCAAGACCTTTTCGGTCTTTTTACGATGCCCGCCGATCAGCACCGAAGCCCCCACCTCTCCCTTGCGTGCGCCCTTTATCCAGGGTGCACCGGTAATCCCGAAATCATTGAGCACCGGTAGTTGCAGCAGCACCGACAGGGTGTTGATCGCCAGGGCAAAGCCGGCCGATGGCCCACCGACGCTGTAGGACGCCGAGAGTAGTTGATGGTGTAGGGTGTACCCATCCAGATAGAGACCGATAATTTTGGTCATATTGAGGTCTGGGGCCAGGGCGTCGAGATAATTTTCAACCAGGGTCAATGCTTCACTTGCGCTCTGGTTGGTCATCTGGACAGCAAGATCGAGCTCAGCCGCACCCGCTGCGGTTGACGAGACCGCGCCGGTGACCAGAATCTTTTCTGGGTGGATCTGGTACACCAGTGACGAGGCGATGGGCAGAATGACGCCACTGACATCGTTGGCTCCGACCCCGACCACAAATCCGACCTGGGGTTCTTCTGAGAGTTCGGTCTCGAGGAATTCATCGAGTTGTTGCTTCCCCTTGCGCAAGGGGCTGCCTGCCAACTGTTCACGGGCGTTCTGCAGGTGCCAGGTGCTGATGGGGAAATTCTTTTCGGACTTGAGGGTTTTTAAGCGTTCGATGACCTCTTCCAATCGCGAGAGCAGGGCGTCCTCGCCCTGACGGGCCTTCATCAGCAGGGCGGAATGTGGAACCAGACCTTCGAGAAGACCAAGGAGGATCTTGTAGTTGAAGCGCACAAAACGTGCGCGTTCTTCGTGATCCAGGGTGGCGACCCGCAACAGTTCATCCGTGACTTCCATTTCGGTTTTGCGCAGGGTGCGTACGGTTTCGGCAAAGGCGGCAAAATCGGCCGGGGTTTCACAGAGGGTGCGGGCCTGGTGGGTGATCTCTTCAGGGGTTAATCCCTCTTCAAGGGGCAGATCGCCCATCTCCTTGATAATGATCTTCTGGCCGTCCTCTTCGCGCAGGTGGCCGGTGACGTTGAGGACCTTAAGGCGTTTGCTGCGGATCAGCGCGGGATCGAGAATATCGAGTCGGTTGGTGGTCAGCACGGTGAAGACCCGGTTGAGCGGTGTTTCACCATCGATGATCGAGAGAAATTTGTTGGTCACCTTATCGTAGGGGCTGCCGCCTTGCGGCGAGCGGCGCGGCGCGACGGCGTCCCCTTCATCGAAGAAGACCATTGCCGGCGAGATCATCTTGGCGATGTCGTAGACCGCTTCGAGGTTGGCGACCATCCCCTCTAAGGGGCGGGTTGGATCGTTGAGGTCCGCAAGGTTGACCGCCATATCCTGAACATCATGATTATCGCCCAGCCAGGCGCGCACCAGGAAGGTCTTGCCCGAACCGGGCGGCCCGGTTAAGACGACGCCTTTCTCTTCGCTGACGTTGTAGAAGAGGGCGTTATTGGCCATCTCCGAAAATTCATTCTTGATGCCGCCGATATACTCCTGCCAGGCGATACTACGATCCATCTGTCCGACTAGTTTTCCGTAAAGGGTGCCGTAGGTATTCTTGGCCACCGATTTGAGGGCATCGCGGACCAGTAGTTGGTCATCAAGACAATCCGGGGTGAAACGGCCATGGATGCTGATGACCTCGGCGACCAGGCGTCGCACGTAGGCCGGGGTAATGCGCAGGCTGCGTTGACGGAAGATGGGATAGAGCTTGTCGAGCGCCTGATCTAGTTCCTCTTCACTGAGGTGTTCTGGTCGTGGATCGTCGGGATGGTCGGGGTGCATTTTACGCCGTAGCTCCAGGCAGACGACCTGGCGCAGATTGGCCGGATCTTCCCAGATATCGTTGAGATCGATAATCAGCCCTCGTTCAACAAAGCGCCGATAGATCGCCGGGTCGAGTTGGCCGGGCTGGTCGGTGGTGGCGATCATCAGGCAGTCGCGCTTGCCATGAATAATTTCATCAATGATGATATTGGCGGCATCGACCAGTGAGCTTTGCTGGGCCTTGACGGCACTCATCTGGTCCGGTCGGCCGAAGGCGCTATGGGCTTCCTCCAGGTGACGAATAGAGAGTTTGCGGGGGTCGCCCATCGCCTTGCGCAGATAGTTGCCCGGCTCACCGGCCCAGGCTGTCTGGTAATCGTTGGGAGTGATCTCGGCATAATCAACATGCAAACCCTCTTCGTCCAGGGTTGAGAGCGCCGCACTGATTGGATTACGAAACAGGTAACGGATAATCGGCAGGCGTGAAAAGAAACGCAGCCGACTCCGCTTGCGACGACGTTCGATGCGCACCGCGAGTTCGGGGTCGACCTCTTCCAAGTTGCGCCAGATCGGTTGGTTGGCCATCACCTCTTCACGTTTGGCCTTGAGATCGATGACCGGTTTGACTTCTGAAGAGAAGAAGACCTCTTCGATGACCTGTTTGACCGTGGCCGTCTTGCCGCTGCCGGAGTTGCCGATCACCAGCACCAACGGGGCGCGCGGCACCTTGGGGTCTTCGCTGTACTCCTTGAGAATGTAGCTGTGATAGAGTTTTTCAAAGATCTCGCGGATCTCGGCGGGAATAAAGGTATCGATGGTCTGGCGTTCGAGCAGGTAGCAGAGGTAGTGAAAATCTTCAGGATCGAGTTCCTTGGTGAGGATACGGTTCCAGGCGGCGGTGGCATCTTGTGAGCCGGCGGCTTCGAAGCGTTGATGCCAGTTATTGAGTTTACGCGGATCGCGCAGGAAGCTGAAGTCGCGTTGCGGCCGTTTGTAGAGCCGTCGCAGATGTCGGGCAAGGCGTTGGGTCAACGAACGGCTCGGGTCGTGCTGGTGGAGTCGCCGTAACACAAAGCGCCTTGTTTCGGTACCCCAGCCTTCAACCAGATCCTCAATCTGTCTGATTCGCGGTTCCGACAGGCTGACGTAGACCGGGCTGCGTGTTTTGCGTGTTTGTGGCATGAGGCTCACTCACCTGGAATTGAGGAGAATTTGACTGCTTAGGATGTCCGATAACTGATGATGCTGGCTGCTCGGCAGGCAGCGGCGGCAGGGTGATGCCGGTCGCTGACCCGCTATTGTTCAGGACAAAGGTGTTTTGTCCCTGTTGGTTTTTTTCGTAAGCGGCGGCCCATTTTTGTTGGTTCAAAAAGTTGAACAGGTAGGGATCGCTCTGACTGCTCAGCCCTAGAGACTGGCGCATGTCGCGGATTGAATCGCGGTAGGCCGCATAGAGTTTGCGCGTGCGACTTGCCTCAAGGTCGGCGGCATAGTTTTCTGCTTCAGCGATGAGTTCACGGCGTTTTTTCTCTTCACTGGCCGCTGCCAGTTTGTCGCCGTAGCTGGTCTCACGCAACACAAAGGAGACCACGGTAATGCCGTACTTATCTTCGAGGTTAAGGCCCCCCTTGTTGAGGGGACGATCCTTGAGGGTACGGTAGATCTGTTCCTTGATCCGTTCACGGTCGGAGATCAACGCGTTGATACTTTCACTCTGCATCACATCTTTAACGACCCCGTCGAAATCGTTTTGCAGCAGGGTTTCAGGGGAACGATTTTCGATGCCCCAACGTTCGAGATCGCGGATACGATAAGTCATCATGGCGCTGGTCCAGAGCGCGACATTCCCTTTTGACATAATGCGTTGGGCGTTGGGCGAAGCCCCGAGGTGTAACTCCTGGTTCATCAGCGGAACTTCCAGCTCGATACGGGTAAAGATTGGCAATCGCACATGCCAGCCGACCTCGGTGACGGGGATCCGTTCGCCGGACAGGGTCTCGACGATAATGGCGTAATTGCGCCGAACCTTGTAGATGG
>JAKIUS010000186.1 GCA_021647445.1 Geopsychrobacter sp.
GGTTCGTGGCGGGGTTCACCCGCTGGCATTGGTCATAGGGCTTTCGGTTGTTGTCGTCAGTCTTTTCCTTATAACAGTTAAGCGTCTTTCCTGACTTTAAGTTTGCATAAATAGAAGGAGGTCTTTCGACCATGACCCATCCGTTTTTATTTCTGAAATGGCTGACCGAGCAATTGCATATCAATATCGGCGAGCACGTGACCTACACCTGGCTGGTCATGGCGATTTTGATTGTGGTCTCTTTTGCCGCGACACGTTCGGTCAGCTTGGTTCCTAAGGGCGTACAGAACCTGATGGAGACCATAGTTTCGGGGGTCAGTAATCTCCTTGAGGAGACCATGGGTAAGGAGGGTAAGCCCTTCTTCCCGCTGATTGCGACCTTTGCGCTGTTTATTCTGGTTTCAAATCTGGTTGCTCTGATTCCTGGTTTTGCTCCGCCAACCGCGAACGTTAATACCAATGCGGCGTTAGCTCTGACTGTTTTTGTTATGACCCATGCGGTGGGTATCAAGAAGCATGGTGTGGCTTATCTGAAGCACTTTATGGGGCCGATCTGGTGGCTGGCTCCCCTGATCTTCGTGATTGAGATCATTGGTCACCTTGCCCGCCCGCTCTCACTGACGCTGCGTCTTTTCGGCAACATGTGGGGTCACGAGATCGTCCTGATGATCTTTATCGCTCTGGTGCCATTGATCGTGCCGGTACCGATGATGCTGATGGGCGTGCTAGTCGCTTTTATCCAAACCTTTGTCTTTACGCTGTTGGCGATGATCTATATTGCCGGGGCCTTAGAAGAAGCACACTGAGTCATTTATCTCTTCACAAGGGTGAAGAGCAGTCCTATACAATATAGGAACAATATAAACTGTAGAGAAACAGGAGAAGCAAAATGGAATTTTTCGCATGGTGTGTAATGGCAGCTGGTATCGGTATGGGTCTTGGTTCTTTCGGTACCGGTATCGGTCAGGGACTGGCGATCAAATCGGCCGTTGAAGGTGTTGCTCGTAACCCAGGTGCGTCGGGTAAGATTCTGACCACCATGATGATCGGTCTGGCGATGATCGAGTCTTTGGCAATCTACGTTTTCGTTGTTGCCATGATCATTCTCTTCGCTAACCCCTTCACCGAAGAAGTGATCAAGCTGCTGGTTAAATAAGCGGTTCGAACATAGCTGTCAAAAAAGGGCGGACCCTGATGGGTTCGCCCTTTTTGTATACGGCTATCTGGAATCACGACAGGGGCTTCTGCATACTGCATGCAGTTTACGGTTGCATTCAAACGCCAGATCGGGTATTTAAACTGGGTTTGGCTTGAATCGTAGGTAGCGAAAAAATAACCATATAGAGGGGCTTGTGGTGCAATCAGATTTGGCGCGCCGCGTGGCTCTGTAATCTCAACAGGAAGGTGTGTCATGGGAGCGAATGTTAAAGATCTTCTGGCTTGGTGTCGTCGTCACCTGATTCTGGTGATTGTGTTGACCCTGGTCTCTATCGTCGGCTTTGTTTATGTGAATATTCAGGTTCTGCACATGACGTCCGAGCCAGAATTCTGTCATCTTTGTCACCCAGAAAAAGGCTTTGGTGCTCTGGCTGAAGTCGATTCCTGGGAGCACTCGGGTCATGCTGAGGCGGGTGTCTCCTGTCTTGACTGTCATGGTCGTCCCGGTATTGTCGGTTATGTCAAGGCCAAGCTCGGGGGCTTAAAAGACACCTATATGCAGTTGACGATTACTCCGGAAGAGAAACTCAATATTCTGGAGAATCCCGATGAGCATCTTGTTCCTTCTGAACAGTGTACCTTTTGTCACACTGATGAAGGGAATGCTGAATATCGTAAGAAACATAAATACACTATGCAAGTGGTTGAGATGCGTATGCTCGACTCGGTAAAAAACCCCGAGTTTCGTGAGCGCAAGGGTCTGCCCGACATTATGGAAGATAACTTTGTCGGAGGCACCCACTTTAACCACCGTTTCCATATCGAGACTTTCGACATGGAGTGTAACAACTGTCACTTCGGTCTTATTCACCGAGCCCAGTCGAAGAGTGACCGCATGAACATGTGTCTGATTTGTCATGCTGAAAATGATGATTCTTCAGCTCCACAACTGGCAGATTGCCAGACCTGTCATGAGGCACAGTACGATATGAACCTGGGTAAGGGTGCCAAGGGTGTTGCCGGTGAACAGAGCCTTATGTGGGCGGCGGACGTGCGTTGTGAGGGTTGTCATACCGGAGCCGAAGAGGGTCAGTTCCGCCCGACCTCTGACACCTGCACCAACTGTCACGAGGCCGATTATGTCGATATCTTCAATGATTGGGCGAGTGAAACAAAATCGCGCTTAGAAGAGCTCAACCTTATTCGTTCCGAGGTTGAACTGCTGCTCAAAGAAGCCGACAAGCGTAAGCGCACCACCGCAGACGCCTGGAAGCGCTATGAAAAAGCTCTTTACAACTTCCGTCTGGTGCGTAACGACGGAACCCACGGTGTGCATAACAATGAGTACGCCAATGCGATCCTCGATTCGGTTGCAACCGATTTCCGTGAGATCCAGAAGGGCTTGAACGAAGCCTGGTAAAGATACAGTCATAGATTAGACAAAAATCCCCCGACTGCTGATGCGGTCGGGGGATTTTTTGCGTCTGTTGTGGGGTAATTTATTGTTCTATCTGGTTATCCACTTCGCTCCACTTGGGCACGATGAGTTCGCGTACGCCATTTCCAGGGACGCATGAACCCATCTATGGGGCTTGCCTGTTGCCATCCTTAGCGACAGACACTCTTCCAATGGCGCACGCAAACTCATCTCTTCTTCAGGTTGAGTCAAGTGGATAACCAGATTTTGTCATTCTCGCGCACCCATGCGCTTTCAGTGCATGGGTGTTTTGTTGCTCTTCAATCTTTATGTTTCGGTTTGCAGCGGATCATCCTCCTTTGTGATCTGTTGTCCTTCCTTCTGCTTGCGCTCCCAGGCTTCGACCTTTTGCCAGCGGGTCAAGGCGTAGGATTGCAGGGAGGCGGCCATGCCGAAGGAGAAGACGCTGACCACCAGGCCAAGGCCATTAATGCTGAGCATATCGCCAAGAAAAACCTTGGCCCCGCCGATTATAATGATAAGGATCGCCACGTTGCGTAATTCTTTATTACGCCAGGCCAGGGCAAGGCACATGATGACAGTGGCGGCACCGTTGATTGAAACCGATTGAATGGCAGCCAGAGCAACGGCAACCTCGGCATCGGGGTAGCGGAGCAGGCCCTGATAGACCAGCACCATGGTCATGAAGTAGCCATTGGCCAACCCTGCCAGTAAAACCAGCACCGCACTACGGTCCTGTTTGTCAAATGTTCCAAACAGAATCGAGTCTGCAGGTGGCGGGGTTTTGCGGCAGTAGCGATAGTGGGCAAGGCCGAAAAGGCCACAGATCGCACTGACAATGAGGCCGTCGATAAAATGTTCGGCGACACCCTCACCGCCCAGAAACCAGGTGAGGGACAGGGTAACAAAGATTTGCAGCATGTAGGCTGTGGAGCGCATGCCGCCACTCCCCCAGCGTGACGAGGAGATATTGACGCCAAGGGCCAGTGCCGAGAGCAGTGGCAAGGCATAAAGCATGCTGCTGAAAAGATCAGGCAGCGAAACGCAGAGCAGTGCGACCCCGGCAAGGGTGAAAGCGTTGGTGCCGGGTGCACGCGAGAGTTGGCGGGTTGAGAGTTTCCAGGCAATAAGCAGATGCAGAATGGCGATCAAGGTTGAAATGCCACCGAAGAGCGGTAGATTTTCTACCGGATAGCGCACAAACCAGTGCGCCCAGATAACATTGATAAATGGTAGGGCCAGGTCGAATTTGGAGATTCGCTCCTCGCCACTACGTAAAATACCGAGCAGGGCAATCGCCAAGAGTGTGCCGCCGAGGAGCAGTGAGATCGGATAAATCCAGTCCGGGGCCAGATTGGCTTGTAGCTCGCCACCGAAATTAACGAATGAACCCAGTTTGGTGCGCCAGAGCATCAGCATGAAGATAGTCGCTGCAAGGGTCACCCAGCGTAGCCAGGAGCTGCGCTTCATTCGGGTGGCAAAGAAGGCCAGGATGTTGGAGAGCCAGAGAACCAAAGCCAGGTAGGGGAAAAATGGGGCCGGCCAGTCGATAGCCACGCTCGAAAGGCACATGCCGAAGGTGCCAACCAGAATCGGCAGGCTGACACGTTGCCAGTAGCTAGTGAGGGCGAGCCCGATACCGGTTGCGGCGAGAGTGATATAGGCCAGTTCCGCCGGAATCGATTCAAAGCGGGCGTGGGATTCCAGCACAATACTGAACATCAGCATGCCACCACTGATCGAAAAGACAGGTGCGAGGGCGCTCTTTTTGGCATAGCTGAACCAGCCGACAAAAACGAGTGCTGCAGCGTAGACCATGCCGAGGATGGAGCCGATTTGCGGATCAATGGTGCCAGCATCGGTCAGGGTTCGTAGTCCGAGAGCGATGACCATCAAAAAGCAGAGTGCCGCAATGCGTGGCAACAGGGAGCTGCCCCCCATCAGTTTTAGCAGACGGTTGCCAGTTTTATCGGCAGGAGCTGATGCCTTGGTTTTTGCGGGTGCTGCCGGAAGTAGGCCCGAGGCGATCGATTCCTCGAGTTGGGAGACTCTCAGGGTTAAGGCTTCAACCTGTTGGCTCAGATCGACGAGGGTTGGCTTGGGGCTTGTCTGGCTCGACATGGCGTCCTCCGATGTTTCAAACGATATTTTATGGAATTTGTTGCGGAAACCTCTACTTATAAACACATGTCATAATTCAGGATACATGATGCCAGCATA
>JAKIUS010000187.1 GCA_021647445.1 Geopsychrobacter sp.
GTCGCCCTTTCGCAGTTGAATCGCTCTCTTGAAAGCCGTACTGACAAGCGTCCCATGATGTCTGACCTGCGCGAATCTGGTGCTATAGAGCAGGATGCCGACGGTATCATGTTCGTCTACCGTGAAGCGGTCTACTGTGAGGATTGCAAGAGCCGTGAGAAGACCTGTGATCAGGGGCACGAAAAGGATGCTGAGATCATTATTGGTAAGCAAAGAAACGGGGCTATCGGCACCGTGCACCTGACCTTTCGTGGTGAATATACCCGTTTTGAAAACCAGGCTAAACGCGCCGATGGTACGTATTAAGATGTTTTTGTTCGCCTGTTTGAGGCTGGACTCTGTCCGCTCTGCGCGGAGGCTCGCATGAGGCGTGAAAAAGAAGCGGTACTGCTCGATTACCTTAGTTATGCTCTGCTGATGGCGTTCAATCTGTTGTCACGCTTGCTGCCTTTGACCCTCTGGTGTCGATTAGGACGTCTCTTTGGCTTGTTGCTCTATCTGTTCGCCCCCTTAAAGCGCATCCCCCTGATCAATCTGGCTTTCGCTTACGCCGATGAGCAGAGTGCCTCTGAACGGCGCGCTCTGCTGCGGGAGAATTTTAGGCATTACGGGGTCGGTGGCTTCGAGTGGATCCGCATGCTGCGCATGAATGAACAGCGCCGTCAGCAGGTTTGCCAACGGGTCAAGATTGAAGGTCGAGAGCATCTCGAGGCCGCACGGCGGGATAAGAAAAAGATTATCCTGCTTAGTGGTCATTTCGGTCTCTGGGAATACGCGACGATCAAGTATGCTCGCGAGATTAACCCCCTGGCGTTTATCGTGCGGCGTATCGATAACCCGTTGGTGGAGAAAGAGCGTCGCTTCTACCATGATCGCTATGGGGCACGGATTCTCTACAAGGAGAACGGTCTGCGTGAAGCGATTCGCGGTTTGAACAAGGGGGAGGATCTGATGATTTTGGCGGACCGCAAGGCGAATCTGCGTGAGGGGATTCCCGCTCGGTTCTTTGGGCGTAAGACTTCTACTCTGGCCATTGCGGTCAGCCTCGCGCAGAAATACAATGCGGCGCTGGTGCCGATGTTTATCGCTCGTGGTGAGAAGTGCGGCGAGCATCGCCTGATTTTCGAGCCTGCTCTCGATATTGAAGGCTGTACCCTTGAAGAGGCTGTTCAGCTTCAGAACGATTGCCTTGAGCGGAATATTCGACGTTTTCCGGCTGTCTGGCTGTGGCTGCATCGCAAGTGGAAGTGTTATCATCCCGAGATCTATCGGCGCTGAACAGCGTTTTGTCCTTTTCACTGTTGATTCTTTTCCCTCCCTTCGCTGAATTAAATTAGAGTCCACCAGATTTCACGTTCTGGCTGTTATAGTTTTCCCGATACTTAAAATCTTCGGCAAGACAGGATGGCTTATGGCGAAAATCGATAAATTATTTCAGATGCTTCAACAGCAGGGTGGTTCTGACCTGCACCTTTCCCCCGGCAATCCGCCGATGATTCGCGTCTCGGGACAATTGAAACCGGCGTTGAAGCAGGTTTTGACCAGTGACCAGTACCGAGCGCTCCTTTATGAAATTATGGATGACGCCCAGCGTGCCGAGTTCGAGGCGCGGCACGATCTCGATTTTGCCTATGAGGTCAGGGCGCTCAACGCCCGTTTTCGGGCCAATATCTTCATGGGTCGCTTGGGGATCAGCGGCGTTTTTCGGATTATTCCCGCTGAAATTCTCAGCGTTGAACAGCTCGGTTTGCCGCAGACTGTTCTCGATCTGACCGAATATAAGAAGGGGCTTATTCTGGTGACCGGTCCGACCGGCAGCGGTAAATCGACGACCCTCGCCGCCATGATCGACCATATAAATCGCAATCGCAATGAGCATATCCTGACGGTTGAGGACCCGATCGAATTCGTTCATCAGAGTCACAAGAGTCTGATCAACCAACGTGAGGTCGGACTGCACACTGAAAGCTTCGCCTCGGCCTTAAGGGCGGCCCTGCGCGAGGACCCGGATATTATTCTGGTCGGTGAGATGCGTGATCTCGAAACTATTGAACTGGCGATTACCGCCGCCGAGACCGGCCATCTGGTTTTCGGAACCCTGCACACCAGCAGTGCGGCGAAGACCGTTGACCGATTGGTCAATGTCTTCCCGACCACCCAGCAGGAACAGATCCGTACCATGTTGGCTGAATCCTTGCGCGGGGTGGTCGCCCAGCAATTATTGCGAACGCTCGATGGTAAGCGTTGCGCCGCGTTGGAAATTTTAAAGGTCAATCCGGCCTCGTCCAATCTGATCCGCGAGGGGAAAACCTTTCAACTCCCTTCGGTGATTCAGACCGGTCGCCGGGAGGGGATGCAGTTGATGGATCAGGCTCTTCAGGAATTGGTCAACGCCAAGAAGGTCAGCCTTGAAGAGGCGCGTCGGTTTGCTCAGAACAAGAGTCAGTTCGCTGATTCGCCAGGCGGAGGAAACTAGTATGAATGAGCAGCGAATCAAGGTCGATTCCCGCAACATAGAAATTGTGCTGGCTAGCGGTGAGCGCTTGCAGGCCGAAATTTTCCTGCAGTTGCACGGTCTGCATTTGACCGGGCCGCAACGGGTCGGTGAAGTTCTGAACGGAGAGGAGAGTTTCTTGCCGATACGTATCGATCAAGGGGTGCGACTAGTGAACCTGGATCAGGTCATCGCCGTTTATGTCGCTGCCAGTGACGAATTCGATCCGTTATTGGAGCTAGGCGCAGAACATGAGGTGTATGTCACCTCGATGGTCGGGGATTCGCTCAAGGCGCGGATTTTTGTCAACCTTCCCCACGGGCGCAATCGAGCCAAGGACTTTTTGAATCAGCCTAAACGCTTTTTGCTGTTTCTGCAGGAGAAGACCGTGGTCTATCTGGCTAAAAAGAGCATTCTGCTGGTTGAGGATTGATATCGTCCTGTCTTTGGCTGGTCACCTGCGGTTATTCGCCCCGCTTGACAGTAATCCCCAAGGTGGTGATCTTCTTGCGCAGGGTGTTGCGGTTGATGCCGAGAATTTCGGCGGTGCGCACCTGGTTGCAACGGGTCTGCTGCAGGATGATGTTGATGAGTGGTCGTTCGACTTGATGTAGCACCATCTCGTAGAGATTGTCGAGCTCTTGCAGATTCATCTGGGCGAGGCTGCTCTGTAGTTTATGGGCGACCAGTGCTTCCAGCGAGTCCTCAGGCGTTCCCAGATGATCGGGGCTGTCGAGCCCCGGGAAGTCAGTGGGCAGCAGTACCTGATTGGGGGTCAGCAGACTGGCACGTTTAATCAGGTTTTCCAACTCCCGAATATTGCCGGGCCAGTTATGTCGTTCGAGAAGGTTGATCGCTTCCTTGCTCAATTCACTGACATTGACCCCCATCTCCTGCTGAGCGCGATGGAGGAAAAATTCGGCGAGATCCCGGATATCTTCCTTGCGCTCCCTTAAGGGGGGCAGTTCTATCGGCACAACATTTAAGCGGTAGAAAAGGTCTTCGCGAAAAGTTTTTTCGCGCACCATGGTATTGAGGTCCTGATTGCTGGCAGCAACGATGCGCACATCGATCGCAATGGTGCTGCTCCCGCCGGTGCGGGTGATCTCTTTCTCCTGCAGTACACGTAGTAGTTTGGCCTGAAGTTCCAGGGGCATGTCGCCGATTTCATCCAGAAAAAGGGTGCCGCCGTTGGCCTGTTCAAACTTGCCTGCCTTGCGTTCGGTGGCCCCGGTAAAGGCGCCTTTTTCATGGCCGAAGAGCTCGCTTTCGAGCAGGTCGCGGGGAATAGCGGCGCAGTTGATGGCGATAAACGGTTTTCCGAGGCGTGGACTGTTGTAGTGGACGGCGCGGGCGATCAACTCTTTGCCGGTACCACTCTCCCCGACTACTAGGACAGTGACATCCGATGTCGCAACCCGGCCGAGAACCTTGTAGACCACCTGCATCGCTTGGCTGTTGCCGATAATAGTGCGCCCAAAACGGTACTGGTCCTGAATCTCCTCGCGGAGTTGCCCGATTTGGTCTGAGACGTCCGCCGCTTTTTGGGCTTTTACGATGATAGCATCGAGGGCATCCAGATCGAAGGGTTTGGTCAGGTAGTCGTAGGCACCATTCTTCATGGCCGCAACGGCGTTTTCCATCGTCGATTCCGCTGTCATCACGATTACCAGCGTCTCGGGACTCTCTTCTTGCAGAATCTGTAATAGTTCTATGCCTTGCAGGCCCGGCATCTTGATGTCGATAACCGCAAGATCATAATCGGTTGTGCGCGACATTTGACGTGCCTGCAACCCGTCTTCGGCCAGGTCGACGCTGAATCCCTGCTTTTTAAGGGCCTTCGACAGGACCCAACGGATACTCTCCTCGTCATCGGCAACCAGAATACGGTGAATTGACATCTTTGTAAGTCCCCTTGTGGTCTTTTTAGTTGCGGAGCAGGGGGAGTGAAACGATAAATGCACAGCCCCCGCTTTTAATGTTTTTGACCGTCATAAGACCATGGTGATCGCTGACGATCTTCTGGCAGGTTGCCAGCCCCAGCCCTGTTCCTTCGCTTTTGGTGGTGTAAAACGGGGTAAAAATTCTTTCCAGTTGCTCCGTCGGAATCCCTGGACCGTTATCTTCGATGGAGATTTTGACCAGTGGAACGGCCCGTTCACCGGGAGTGCTCAGGTGGTAGTCTGAGTCGATACGCGTGGTGATACGGACTTCGCCATTTTGTGCAACGGCCTCACCAGCGTTTTTAAGCAGGTTGAGAAAGAGTTGGGTCAGCAGGTTCTGGTCGCCGCGAATTGAGGGGATACTCGGG
>JAKIUS010000188.1 GCA_021647445.1 Geopsychrobacter sp.
TTTCCCGATGGACTTTTCTATCTGGCGAGCTGTGCAATTTCATTACAGGGGACAGCACTTGACCGAATGCACCTGCTCTTTCCTGCAGAAATTCTTGGTCTCGAACATCAGGCGACCGCCCCCGAACAACAGACTGAGATCGCCCAAGGACAACAAACAGGACAACCCAAGAGCCCTGACAATCCCTCAGCCCCCAAGTCCGCGCGCAAGGCTCCAGAGCCGCCGGCAGGGGCACGACCCGTTATTTTGATTATTTCCGATGCCCCGGGAATGGCCGAAACGGTCAGTCAAAACCTGCAGCATGATAATTACGATATCGAAATAATCGGCTATAAAGATGATGTCCGCACGATGTTTGCTCACCATCCGGTGTTGGGGATTTTCCTGTTGATGGCTGAGGTCGGAGAGAAGGGCTTTTCGGTGGCGATCAAGCTGCAGTCATGTGGCTATACCCTGCCACCAATTATTGCAGGAGGGCCAGAGTGGACACGCTCTGCTGTGTTAAAAGCGGTTAAATACGGAGCACGTGATATTCTGATCACTCCAGCTTCAGACGATGAAATTCGCACTAAGGCCAACGAACACATCAGTATTCCAGCCTGAAAACTCACCGAATATTGGGCATGCGTTTAAGTGCCACGTCAGGCTTCGAGCTGTTTCTTCTTGATTTTTTCTATCAGGGTCGTTCGTTTCAGATTAAGACGCTTAGCGGCCTCCTTCTTATTGCCACCACTTCGTCTTAGGGCATGCATAATCAATTGATCTTCAAAGTCACTGATCAATAAATTAAAATCGAGACCATTTTCACCCCATTCGGCGGTCGGGGGTGAAGTGACTTCGGCACCGACAGAAGGACCAGTCTCCGGGCCCTCTCCAGGAATCTGCGCTTCAACCAGCGATTCACACCGATACTTAAGAGGCAACTCTTTTAAACCGATCGTCTTGCCACGATTCAGGATAACCAGTCGTTGAATAAGATTTTCCAGTTCACGCACATTGCCCGGCCAGTCATAGGCGATCAGACTCTGTAGACTCACCTCTTCAAAACGGGGGGTCTGATCGCCCTGACGGCGGCAGAAGGTATTGATAAACAGATCAATCAACAAAGGAATATCATCACGCCGTTCGCGCAAGGCCGGGGCATCTATAGGGATAACCGCCAGTCTATAGTAAAGGTCCTCCCGAAATCGTCCCTCAGCAACCAACTTTTCCAAATTCTGATGCGTCGCCGCAATTACTCGAACATTAATTTTCGTCGCTTTGACGCTGCCAACCGGTTCGATTTCACGCTCCTGCAGAACCCGCAACAACTTGGACTGCAGGTTCGGCTTCATATCTCCTATTTCATCCAGAAACAGGGTGCCGCCATCCGCATACTGCACCCGGCCAATTTTGGCCTGTTGCGCACCGGTAAACGCGCCCTTCACATAACCAAAAAGCTCACTCTCAAGCAACTCATCGGGAATTGCCGCACAGTTAACCGGCACAAAGTTCGCCTTACGGCGTGGACTGTTATTGTGCACCGCACGAGCAATCAACTCTTTACCCGTGCCGCTTTCACCATGGATAAGAATCGTGCTGTCACCCTCTTCGGCAACGCATTCAATCAAATCAAAAAGCTCACACATCTGGGCAGAACGCCCTATCATCCCTGAAAATGACTTCATGATCTTTGACCTTCTAGCACCCGCCAAGAAAGGAGTCACGGCAGCGACATCTGACAAAAGGGACGAAGTCAAAAGCGGACCTTATAAAAGAGATAAAAACAATATTGTTAATCAAAGATAATATACGTTCTGTAATGTGTCAATATTCAGACACTTTTTATTATAAGGGATTTCACAACATAGCGAACCTGCCCCCTAAAAAGATCCCAACCAGCAACCAACCATACCCGAACGACGAAGATTTGACAGCAAAGAAAAAATTGTGCCCGAACGCTGAGACAAAAATTATTTTCAATAATCGATGCCGGGCTGCGGTTCGATCTCCCGACGATAGGCGTGCTTAACCTCGTGAACCTCACTAACCGTATCGGCAAGAGCGACAACTCGCGGATGAGCGTCGCGCCCAGTGAGAACCAGATGCAGCAAGGGGGGCTTGTTCTGCAGCAAATCGAGCAGCTGTTTGAGGTCGATTAATTTGAGCTTAAGGGCATTGTTGACTTCATCGAGAACCAGAAGATCACAGCATTGACCAGCCAGCTTCTCTCTGGCCAATTCGATAGCATCCTGAGCGTTGGCACGATGCTCGGCCCAAGGATAGGGATTGCCCTGAATACCACAAAATCCCTTACCGGTTGCAATCAACTCAATATCACAATCCATCTTTTTGACCCCATCCCATTCCCCGGCATAGAGATCCCCCTTCATAAACTGGAGAATACAGACCCGCAGGCCGTGGCCACAGGCCCGCAACGCCATCCCCAATGCCGCCGTGGTCTTGCCCTTGCCGTTGCCAGTAATGACGACGATCAATCCTTGGCGCACCTGCGGTTCCAGGCGATCGATCTTAGCCGGCTTGGTTCCACGCTTGTTCATAATTTCGCCTTTAGGGTGAGCATATTGCGCTCCTTAAAGCATTTTCATATGACCAGCGCCATCTATTGTAATATTTGAAATGTGGCCAGCCTATCGGTACCAGTATAACCCACAAGCAAAAGGACACCCGCCCCTGAAGGCTCTCTTAAAACCCAGAACGGTTCTCCTGCCCCAAAAGGATTATTCGATTCCTTGAGGACAAGATTCAAGCGAAATAGAGGAGATATGAAAACTTCTACGATAACGGAGACTTAAAAAGATGGAATTAACGGAAGTGATGGTGCTTTCGCACCACGCACCCTGTCGGACGCACAAAGAAAAAGGGAGTCAGCTTCTCAGCTAACTCCCTTGAATCTTCATGGTGCCCAGAGACAGAATCGAACTGCCGACACGAGGATTTTCAGTCCTCTGCTCTACCGACTGAGCTATCTGGGCAAAACGAGTCACGGTTATAACCAAAGCCACCGAGACTGTCAAGCACTAATTTATGCGAGATTCAACCCCTGTTCTGAACAACGTCCAAGGTTTGGACCGCCCTCAGCAGTGTTCTCTTTTCCCTTGATTTTTGCTGCGTCGCACGCTTAGTATCAGCGCACATGAAATTTACAAGGGATCCGAGCATGACTTATGTCTTTAACAATGCATTTTCTTTTTACTGGTCTTTCGGCTTTAGCGGGCCGTCTGCCGGGGAGAAGAATCTGTAACGGGCATCAGCCTCCGGATTCAGACCATGGCAGAACGGCACAAAGGTTCTTCCATGGTCTTTTCTTTTTTAGTCTGTTGAAAAATTGAGGCCGCCGGCAGAACCGGACGGCCTTTTGCCTTTTCATCAGCTATGGACATGCTTAAAAAAGAGCAGTGTCCAGAAAAAGGAGAGACACAGCATGATCATTGTCATGAAAAAAGGTGCCGACGAGAAATCTCTGGCCGAAGTCGAAAAACGCATTCTGGCGCTTGGTTACCAGCCTCATATCATTCATGGCGAGACCCGCGACGTTATAGGTGCCGTAGGGGACGAGGGCGGCAAGGACAAACTGCAGACCCTGGAACTGCTGCCAGGCGTCGAGCGCGTAGTACCGATTCAAAAACCCTACAAACTGGCCAGCCGCGAGGTTCAATCTCAATCGAGTGAAGTTGAAATCGCTCCGGGGATTGTCATCGGCGGCAGTGAGTTCATGGTCATTGCCGGCCCCTGCTCAGTCGAGAGTAAAGAGCAGATCTGCACGACGGCGGAACTGGTCAAGGCCAGTGGCGCACGCCTGTTGCGCGGCGGAGCCTTCAAACCACGCACCAGTCCCTACAGTTTCCAGGGGATGGAAGAGGAAGGTCTGAAGTTGCTGGCCGAAGCGCGTGAACTGACAGGCCTGCCGATCGTTACCGAGGTAGTAAACCCACGCGATGTAGAACTGGTCGCACGCTACGCCGATGTGCTGCAGGTCGGAGCGCGCAACACACAGAATTTTGCTCTACTGAAGATGCTCGGCCAACTCGACAAACCTATCCTGCTCAAACGCGGTATGGCGACCACGGTGCAGGAATACCTGATGAGCGCCGAGTATATTCTGTCAGAAGGCAACCGCAAGGTCATCCTCTGCGAGCGCGGCATCCGCACCTTCGAGACCGCAACGCGCAACACCCTCGACATCTCGGCGGTTCCGGTCTTAAAAAGCCAGACCCACCTGCCGGTCCTCATTGATCCGTCCCATGCCACCGGCCACGCCCATCTGGTCGCACCCATGTGTTACGCCGCGGCTGCGGCTGGAGCCGATGGAATCATCGTTGAGGTTCACCCCTGCCCCGAAGAAGCGGTCAGCGACGGCCCACAATCCCTGCGCCCTGAAGATTTCAGGGCGATGATGACCAGACTCAGACGTTTCGTCGATGCTGCCGAGCGCAGCATGGCGCACGGTAACTGACCCCCGAAAGGCCCAACGATGTTCCTGATCCCCCTTAATCAACTCGAGAGCGTCGAGCTCGTTATCCACAGCCTCATGATGGCGGCTGGCGAGGCAGACTGCTCGACCTGCCCGGCACACAAGGTCTGCATGAAACAATGCCTGACCATTGCCGGTGCAATTGAAGATATGCTCAACGGCGATGCTCTGCCACAGCTGGATCGTCCCGAAACAAAACCAGAACACAAGGACAACACGGCACAAGCAGAGCCACCGAAGGATGAACCATCCAAGAAGCGCGCCCACTTGTCGCTGGTGAAATAGAGCGCTTGCCCTAGCAAGCAGGTTGTCGGACTATCCGGGCTG
>JAKIUS010000189.1 GCA_021647445.1 Geopsychrobacter sp.
GCACGGATTATCGATCTTCACGCCGAACTCGAAGCCGCAGGTAAAATCGAAATTTCCCTGACACCTTACGCCCATCCGATTCTGCCGTTGCTTTGCGAACTTCGCTGTGCCAGCGAACCGAGTCCAGGGATCGCTCTGCCGCGTGCCGACTTCCATCATCCCGAAGATGCTCGTCTGCAGATCCGCGAAGGGGTGCGAACCGGCAACCAACTGCTCGGCACCCGCAAGCGCGGCATCTGGCCTGCCGAAGGCGCAGTCAGCGAAGAGGCGATCCGCCTGTTAGCCGAAGAGAAGGTCCTCTGGGCCGCCAGCGACGAAGGTATTCTGGCCCGCAGTCTGCCCGGCGGCCTGTCCGACCGGCGCGCACTCTATCAGGTATATAGCTATGCTGGTCTGCCACTCGTCTTTCGCGACCGCGAAATCTCCGACAAGATCGGCTTCCTCTATGCCGATTGGCCCGCCGAGGATGCGGTCGCCGACATCCTCGGTCAATTAAAGCAAATCAAAACCATGGCCCCCGATGGGCTGGTGCCAATTATCCTTGATGGTGAAAATTGCTGGGAGCGTTACGCTGACAACGGCTATCCCTTTTTACGCCAGCTCTACTTAAGCCTGCGCGATGATCCAGAGCTTGAACTCTGCACCATCGGTCAGGCCGTGGCCGACAGCACCCCGCAACCCCTCGAAAGGTTAGCCGCCGGGTCCTGGATCCGTAGCGATTTCACCACCTGGATCGGACATCCAGAAGAGAACCGGGCATGGGAACTGCTGGCGACCGCACGCGAGAACTGCCTGAGGGACCAACCCGCTCAGGCCCTGAACACACCGGAAACGACCCCGGATGAACGTATGCGCGAACTGCTGCGCGCCGAAGGGAGCGACTGGTTCTGGTGGTATGGCGATGAGCATCAGACCACCCAGGCCGATATCTTCGATCGACTCTTCCGCAGCCACCTCGAAGGGCTCTACCAGCTCAGCGACCTGCCAGCCCCGGCCGATCTGCAGCAACCGATCAAACCGTCACGCAAACCGGTTCGAAGCAGTGAACCAATCGAACGCTTCAGCCCGCAGATCGACGGTTATCTGGGAGATTATTTTGAATGGCTGGCCGCCGGTGAAATCGATCTTGCCGCCGGCGGTGCCATGCACGCCATCCAGTCGGGACCACAACGAATTTTTTACGGCTATGACGATGAGTCTCTCTACCTGCGTCTCGACGAGGTCGCCCTGCTCAGGCAACTCTGCGCCGAACAGGGCCAGTTTGAAATCCATCTGCATGGCCGCCACAACCTGTGCCTGCGCTGGCAACCGCAGACAAACCAGCTTGAACTCATCGCGCAGGAACAAAAACTCGGCAAAGGTTATGTCGCGGCAGAAAAGATCCTGGAGATGGCTATCCCTCTGAAACTCTTGAACCTTGAGCCAGAGGATGAGCTTCGACTCTTCTGTTGTTGCGTGCAAAAGGGTCGTTCGGTCGGTCGCTGGCCCGGCGAAGGGGATGCACCGCTGGTATATCGAGGAGCGCTCCTCGATCAGGAAAACTGGACCATTTGATCGACGATTCTTGTCACTATTCAGCATCTTTCGAGATGGGTTCGCGACCCCCATAGCAAGGGTGTTTGTCGCCAGGGATGGCGACATCAAGCCCCATGGATGGGTTCATGCGTCCCTTGATATGGGGGTTGCGAACCGATCCTGCTGAATAGTTACAATCCAAGTTTACCAGCGACGCGCGGTTCAATCCGTCCTACCCAGCGAGGCACTCGGCAAGGTTTTCACACTGATGATGACTGCCGATAACGGCAACCAGGTCACCGACATTGAAGACAAAATCGGCCGTTGGGTTGGCCATGAACTCCCCGGCGCGCAACACACCGACAATGGACACCCCGGTAACGCGGCGGATATCCAGCTCACGCAGACTATGGTCGACCATTATATTTTCTGGTTCCAGTCGCTCCCATTTCAGATCGAGCAACTCATGGGCGTTCTTTAACTGCCTCAGTTCAAGATTTTCAGAACTTAAACCGGCAGGACGCTGGTATTGATCGCGGCGCAGGGCATCAGTATAACGCTGAATAACCGGCACCGAAATTTTCAGGTGCAACAGCGCCTGCCGCGCAATCTCAAGCCCGGCCTCCAATTCAGGCAGAATCACGACATACACCCCATCCTCATAGAGCGAGCGCATCTGCTCCCCGCCCTCAGCACGCACGACAATATTCAAGTCGACATAACGGCTATGCGCGTAACGGACAATCCCTTCGACAACGGTAATCCCTGGCAAGGTGACCAACAATTGGGCTGCCGCCTGCAGATTGGCGGCCTCAAGGACGGTCTCCTGACTGGCATCACCATAGATAATGGGGAATTGCTCAGATTTACTTTCAAGATAGCGCGCGTAATCGATCTCAATGAGCACAAAGGGTACTTCGAGTTGGCTGAGTAAACGCGCAATATGACGGCCGACCCGGCCGCCACCGGCGATTACAATATGACCGGACAACCCGGCCTTGGGAATGTTACGGCTCGAAAGCGGCTCATGCTTTGCGTAGCGTTGCTTCAAGCGGTAAATTGGACGGGTCAACCCTGAAACCAGTGGAGTCAGCAGCATACTTAAAATTGCCGCAGAAAGGATGGTTGAGTGCTGGACCGTCGAGAGAAACCCCCCGGCAAAACCAACCTGCCCGAGAACAAAGGAGAATTCGCCGATCTGAAACATCCCCAAACCGACCGCCAACGGCACGACATTCCCGTAGCCGAAGGCACGAGTGATCAGACCGAGCAGCAGTCCCTTGCCAAGGGAGATCAACAGCACCAACAGAAGGACCTCTGTCCAATACGCCTGAAGAAATTGCGGGTCAAGCAACATGCCGACCGAACTAAAGAAGAGCAGCCCAAACAGATCCCGCAACGGCAAGATATCACTTAAAGCCTGATGACCGTAATCCGACTCACTGAGGACCATTCCAGCGACAAAAGCCCCCAGGGCGAAAGAGAGTCCGAGCAGGTAGGTCACATAACCGATCCCCAGACCGATCGCGGTGATCGTCAATAAAAAGAGTTCACGCGAATTCCAGCGGGCAATTCCAGCCAACAACCGGGGGAGCAAGCGCACGCCCAAAAAGAGCATGACCGTTAGAAACAGGGCCGACTTGAGCAGCGCCAGAGCAAGAATCGGCAACCCAACTGCCGGATTTGAGATCTGTGGCAACAGAATCATCAACGGCACCACCGCCAGATCCTGCACAATCAGCAGCCCAATCATCACCCGACTCGAAAGGGTGCCCATTACCCCCTGTGTCATCAACGTCTTCAAGATTACCATGGTGCTCGACAGCGAGATCAGCGCGCCGAGCCAGAGCGATGCCACCGGTCCCCAACCCAGATAAAGACCAACCAGATACCCGAAACCGATGGTCAACAAAATCTGTATTGGCCCCCCCAGCAAGGCGACCTTACGCACCGGGCGAAGTTCTTTCAGCGAAAACTCCAGCCCCAGGGCAAAGAGCAGCAAGGCTACGCCAATCTCTGCCAGATTCTCAATGTCATGCAGATTGGAAACCAGCACCCCGCCACTTAAGGGGCCGAGGAACACGCCGGCTAGGATATAACCAAGAATCAACGGTTGCTTGAGACGATGAGCGACCAAGCCGCCGCAGAAAGCGGCAAGCAGAATAACGACAATGTCAGCGGCAATACCCATAAGTAAACCCGGCAAAAAAGGAGATTCCATAAGAATTGGTGAAAGGCAACATGCGCCCCAAAGGGACGACTTTCACCAAACGATATTTAAGCAGAATTGTAACATAACAGGCTGCAGTCGGTTTGCGATTCAAATGAACCATAATTAGTTTTTCAAAACACGGGTTCAGTTACAGACACAATAACAGACCAGGTTTGGCAAAATAAAAATCAATAAATAAAACCTGTATTAATATGCGGTTACAATATAATAAGCGCTTTAAATCATATCAAAATATTGTAAAAACCAACAAAATCTATCCGACAAAGAAATATAAATGAATATTAAATTTCAATTTTAGAACGATTTTATTTGCTTAAGGGGTCAGGATCTCCTATAAGAAATCATCGGAGAGGGGGAAGTCTTCATTTTGCTATTTCCCGCGAAGGGGATGAGATTCCACTGCAACAGATGAACGAGCAGCAACTCTTCAACCAACGCCTCCCGTCAAAGGCCTCCATCGGGATCCTCTCCCGCGTACACAAAACCTGCCTTCAATTTACCCCCGCGCCTATTAATCGCTATCTTCACCGTCTCGGCAACCGCTTGACCCTGCTTGTCGTTGCCTTGGTCTCTGTACTGACATTCTGCACCGCTTTTCTCGTCATCAACATCATGGATGACATTCTGCTGCACTCGATGATTCAACGGGGTGCCGCCAGCGTCTACGCAATTGCTGCGGCCGCTGGTTATAGCATCAACACCACAGATCAACAGGCCATCGATAATCTGGTATATAAGGGCAAACGGGCGCAGGACAATCTCATATACGTCGCTATTCTGGATAATTCCCACCAGGCCCTTGCCCACACCCACACGGAACGAAGAGGAACCACAATTCCTCGACTCTATGGTGAACAGATTCAAAGCGATGGCCAACTGCGCGTCACCCGGGTTCAGCGTGCGAACGATGCAGCCTACGAATTCACCTTACCGATCAATTTTGCCGGACAGCAGGTCGGGGAGGTCCTTATCGCCCTCAGTCCCCAGTCCCTTATCGAGGCCCGCAACCTGGCTCATTGGCGTATCCTGTTTATTGCT
>JAKIUS010000190.1 GCA_021647445.1 Geopsychrobacter sp.
TGGGGAAGGTCGTTGGGTTGTGACACTCCTTGCATTTAACCCCGGCATCGGCGTGAATTTTACCAGAGAAGGTGACCTTGCCCATGGGGCTTTTGGTGAATTCGAGAGTTCTGCCCGGCGGGACAGCCATTGCCGTACCGGAGATCAAGAAAATACCAGCAACAACCAACAGAATTACAGCTTTCATTTTAACTTCCTTTCACATTCCATATTCAATAGGGACAGTAATTTGCACAACAGAAAAAGGGTAGCCGATCAATTCCTGATCGTCAACCGATCGGGTCATATTTTATGGCCAGTTTTACTGGAAAAATTTAATAATGCCGCTATACTTGCATCGGTGTGATTGGTGACATTTGTAGGCTTTCTCAGGCTAGCAGCCAGTTCATGGATAGTCAGACAGGCTGCTTATATGGATTATTATGAGTGTAGAACATTTTATTGCACGGCAGCCTATTTTTGATAAGAAACAGAAGGTTTATGCCTATGAACTGCTGTTTCGGTCTGGTCTGCATAATTATTTTGATTGCGATGATATAGATCATGCGTCGACCAGTGTTATCGCCAATAGTTTTTTACTCTTCGGCCTCGATGAAATGACCGCTGGCCGTCGCGCCTTTCTCAATTGCACGCGCAAGGTTTTGGTCGAAGATCTGGCCACCGCACTCCCCAAACAACACGCGGTGATTGAGATTCTTGAAACGGTTGAACCGGATGATGAGGTAATCGCCGGGTGCAAGCGTCTCAAGGCGTTGGGTTATACCCTGGCGCTCGATGATTTTGTTTACCATGAAAAATTTGAACCGCTTCTTGAGCTTGCCGATATCGTTAAGGTCGATTTTCTAATTTCGGGACCCGGGGAACGTCAGCGGATTTCGACCCTGCTCAGACGGCGCGGCATCCGTATGCTGGCCGAAAAGGTTGAGACTCGTGAGGATTATGAGCAGGCTGTCGCCATGGGTTATGAGCTGTTTCAGGGCTATTTTTTCAGCAAACCAGTGATTCTGTCGCGCCGCGATATCCCGGCGAACAAGCTTCAATACCTGCGGGTGTTGAAGGAGATCCATTCTCCCGAACTTGATTTCAAGAAGATGGCCCAGACGGTTCAGAGTGAAAT
Source organism: Geopsychrobacter sp. (assembly GCA_021647445.1). Classification (GTDB taxonomy): domain Bacteria; phylum Desulfobacterota; class Desulfuromonadia; order Desulfuromonadales; family Geopsychrobacteraceae; genus Geopsychrobacter. Next base: position 1,118 of record JAKIUS010000190.1, read on the forward strand.
TTCTCTTTCGTATAAACTCTTGAAATTGATCAATTCTGCCGCATTTGGCTTGCGGCATAAGGTTTCAAATATTGTGCAGGCTCTTTCGTTGCTCGGAGAACGTGAAATCAGGACTTGGATCTCCCTGCTGGCGGTCTCTTCTATGGCCGATGATAAACCTGCAGAACTTGTGATGAACTCATTGATCCGTGCGCGGTTTTGTGAACAGGCTGCGTATCTGATCGGTGAGGAGTCTCAGATGTCAGCACTCTTTCTGATGGGATTATTTTCACAACTGGATGCTATCCTTGATCGCCCCCTTGCCGAGTTGCTGGATGAAATTCAGGTCTCATCTGAGATGCGGCAGGCTTTGCTGGAGAAAGAGGGCAAGCGTTATCAGCTTTTGGAGTTGGGGATCGCCTTGGAACGCGGTTACTGGGATAATTTAAGCAGGCTCGCCAGCGCGATGGAACTTGAAGAGTTGCTGCTGTCTGAAGCTTACCTCGGTGCTGTCAAGTGGGCACGTGGAACTTATCTTTAATGCGGATTCATGTTGCTATCGAGAGGCTAAGAGTGCATGCCTGAGAAGAGAGATCTAGGACGTAAACGCAAGCGGGTAAAGGTACGTTTTGGGCCGGAGGTTCCAACGAAAATGGCCTTTAGTGCTGATATTTCACCTCGCGGTATTTTCATAAGGACTGCGGCCCCCGAGAAGCCCGGACTTATGCTTCATCTCGAAATTACCCTGCCGGATGAGGTTCTGGTGCTCTGTACTGGCCGAATACACTGGGCCAAGCGTGTGCCGCCTAATATGTTGCGTCTGGTTGCTAAGGGGGGAATGGGAGTCAAGATCATGGGCTTCAGTCAGGGAGAAGCCGCTTATCAGAAATTTGTCGAGAGCCTGTATCGGTGATATCCTGCGAAGACCATGAATCAATTAGACCTTTCATCAACTCATCTTCCCGCCGTTGTTCCGGATCTGTTACTCCATAAAAAAGCCGGATTATGGCAGGTACGTCAAATATCAGCCCGCCTGGCGTCACTGTGTAACATCTCACAAAAATCATTGATTGGTCGTCTTCTTAGTCGGCTTTTTCCGCATTCCTCGCCACCCCTTGAGCCCTTACTCGATGAGGTGGCGAACAGCGAACAGCATTTGAACGGCGTCAAGCTTCGTCTGGGGCCGGACGGGGATTCTTTCCTGGCTGATTTACATTTTGCTGGCCGCGATCAAAGCTATAGCCCCCAGGTTCAGATCAGCCTGCGCGCCGAGAGTCTTGCCAGTCAGTTGGAGACCGGTTATGCGGGTCTAATCGGGACGAGTCCGGCGATGCGTGAGGTCTTTCGCAAAATTGAACTCTATGCCGATACCGAGGCGACGGTTGTCATCACCGGCGAGACCGGTTGTGGCAAGGAGTTGGTTGCCAGTGCGCTGCATCGTCAGAGCGGACGCAGCCAAGGCCCGTTTGCGGCTATCAATTGTAGTGCGATCAGTGAGCAATTGCTTGAATCAGAACTGTTTGGCCATGACAAAGGCGCGTTTACCGGTGCGATTCGCGCACATCGTGGTCACTTTGAACAGGCCGATGGCGGTACCCTGTTTCTCGATGAAGTTGGTGATATGCCCTTAGTCACCCAGGGGAAGCTGCTGCGTGTGCTGGAGGATGGCCAGATTCAACCAGTCGGCAGTGAACGGAGTCGCAAGGTCGAGGTACGGGTTGTCGCGGCGACAAATGTTCCCCTTGAGCAGGCGGTCAGTGACGGGCGCTTTCGTGCCGACCTCTACCATCGTTTGGCGGTGTTGAGAATTCATCTGCCAGCGTTGCGCGATCGGGGTGAGGATATCGCCCTGTTGGTGGAGCATTTTCTTCAGCAGTTTAATCGGCGCTATCAGAAGCAGATCGCACGCTTTACGCCCGAGGCGATGTCGATTCTTCGTGCTTATTTATGGCCGGGGAATATTCGAGAACTGCGCAATCTGGTTGAACGGCTGGTGATTGAAACTCAGGCCGCCGCTATCGGTGGTCGTGCCCTGGCCGAGTGGGTCCGTGAGCGTCAGGCCTTTCAGCCCGGTGGGCTGCAATTGACCCCGCTTTCGACCCGTGCGCCCCTGTCACCGGGCGAGGATTCGACAGATTCTTCGGTGATCGATATTGAACTTCTATCCGCCTCCCCGGCCAGGATCGATCGCGCCGCCCTGCAATCCGCATTTCAGCGGGCAGATGGTAACCTTTCGGCCGCAGCACGTCTGCTCGGTATCCACCGAGCGACCTTTTATCGTCATCTCGAACGCCTGGACCTCAAGCGTAGCGACCTCTCTAGGAGCCTGTCGGACTATCCATGATCCGGCTGCAAATTCGGCTGTTTGGCCCAGATTTCAGCTCCTTTTCGACCAATAGCTATGGCTATTACTCTCAAATGAGTCAAAATCTGGTCTAAAACTTCCGAATTTTCGCTTCGGCTCGTATAGTCAGACATCCTCCTGGCTGATTTTCCTGGGCAGCCCGTCCCGTCCGACAGACTGGTTGGTTGCGACGTCGCAACTGTCGCAGTCAGCAGATTGCCTGCGACAGTCGCGACGTCGCACGTTTCTTTCGGTCTGTCATTCAAAACCTCAAGTTGTTGAAATATAACTATAAATTTATCCCTCCAATGTCTGGCATGACCCTTGATATATATCTAAGACATCAGGCCACCGCGCAGGTGGCGCAAACCAACACAGGGAGGATAGAACGATGATGAACTGGAACATTTTTCAGGAGATGGAAACCCTAAGGCGCGAGATGGACGCAATCTTCGGAGGTCTGACACGCGAGCAGGACGAGCAGACGGCATTCATGCCCGGAATCGGCACCCGCCGTTTTCCGCGTCTTAATCTCAATGCGGACAGCGATAATTTTTATCTGACGGCCCTGTTGCCTGGTGTCGAGAGCAAGACCCTGGAGATCAATTTGACCGGCAATACCCTTGCCCTAAGCGGCGAACGGATCGCCGATCCGATTGAAGGGGCACACTGGCAGCGTCAGGAGCGTGGTCAGGGTAAATTCATGCGGGCGATTGAACTTCCCCTGGATGTCGCAACCGATAAGATCAGTGCCGAGTATGCCGATGGCGTGTTGTGCGTCACCTTGCCCAAGGCTGAAGCGGTCAAGCCGAAACGTATTGCCATCAAGGCGGCGAAATAACCTCTTTTCACGAATGATACCAATTGAAGGAGATCTAAAATGAGTAACAACAACCTTGTTTCAAGTGAAAATAAAGATGCTAAACTTGCATTACGTCAGCACTACGTTACCCCGGCTGTTGATATCTATGAGCAGGACGGTGGCCTGACCCTGGTGGCCGGTATGCCAGGAGTGAATCGCAAACAGTTGGTAATCGATGTTGAACGGGGGGTTCTCTCCATCGAAGGTCAGACCCGGATTGAGCAGGAGGGTGAGCGGCTGTTTCGTGAGTTTGCGCCCGCCGGGTATTATCGTCAGTTCAGGCTGCCCGATGAGATCGATCTGAACAAGATCGATGCCCAACTTAAAAACGGGGTCCTGACCCTGAAAATGCCGAAAGCCGATACTGCGATGCCGAAACGGATCGCAGTGAAGACTGTGCATTGAAATTGAGCCTTATGCGGGGGAGTAATCCTCCCCCGACAGTTTGCCGGAAGTGGGGAGAACCATGAAGCTGGATCGTT
>JAKIUS010000191.1 GCA_021647445.1 Geopsychrobacter sp.
TAGGTCGGCAAACTTACGTTAAACATTAAATTGAATGGCAAATTTTTACTTTCGCCCCTGGTTGATTAGCAATTCGTCAACCAGAAATAAACGCTTGTTGTTTGTAGCGTAATTCTTATCAGGAGGAAAAAATGAAGAGAACCATCATTGGAGCATTGTGTCTCGCACTGCTCTGCGCAATGACCGTCCCGGCCTTTGCGCTGGAAACCAAACTGAGCGGCTTTTACAAAGTACGCGCAATCTCGAACAACATTTCAGCACGAAACAATTTCATCGGGGACTTAGCTGACAATAACAAAGCTGACGCGGTCGTCGACCAACGTCTGCGCATGAAACTGGACACCAAGGTCAACGAGAACCTCAGCTTCACCTACTATGCTGAAGTCGACATGCAGTTCGGTGACGAATCCTACTCAAACAGCGGTCGTAATGACGGTGGCGGTATCGGTGGTGATACCACAAACCTCGAGACCAAAAATCTCTATATCGATGTTAAGGTCCCCGATACCAACACGGCATTCCGCGTTGGCCTACAGGGCGTCGCTGACCACTACGATTATTCCTTCTTTGCTGCAGACATGGCCGGCGTTAAACTCAAAACGAACCTGGGCGCTGCTGGCATCACTGCTGGCTGGTTCAACCTGGGCAATGGCGGACGCTTCCAGAATTCCGACAACATCAATCTCTGGGCGCTACAAACCCAATTCATGCCTTCTGAGAATCTCTCTCTAGGCGCTGACTACTACTACTACCAGAATCAGGGTTCTGACACTGGCTCGCAAATCTATGCTTCTTACTTCGGCACTGCCGACATCAAGCAGATCAGCGGTAACTCAGCCACCCTTGGCAACGAAAACTGGAGTGCAACCAGAACCTCCATGGATCTCCATTATCTTGGTGGTCATGGTAGCTACAAAATGGGCAATGTAACATTGAGTGGTTGGGTGAATGTCAATGTCGGTTCGGTTGACGATCTGACCATCAACGGCACCAAGATGGATGTTGACGTTTCAGGCTATGCTGGCCGCATCAAGGCAGCTACCAATATCAATGGCTTTAAACTGGCAGCTACCAGCACCTACTTCTCGGGCGATGACGACTTAAGCGATGGCGATGCCAATTTCATTGTCAACCCACTGGCGACTGAGTCCTTTGCCTTTGCCACCGACGGTTTCATGATCATGACCCCGGATGTCAACTGGAACAGCATTGGCCAGTACGGCTTCGCCATGGTTGATGCCGCTTGGGCTGGTTACGGCCTCTTCTCTGCTAATGTGACCGGTTCCTTCAAGCCGACCGATACCTCCTATGTAAAAGGCGGCATCGGCTACTTTGCTTCTCTTGAAGATACCACCAAAGACGACCGTACCAATCGCAACGGCACCACACTGGGTACTGAGTTCTTTCTGCGCGCTGGTGTTAAAGTTGCCAAAAACCTCGACGTATCACTTAACGGTGCCTATGCAACCCTCGGTGATTTCTACGACAATAACGGCGGCGGTAAATCTGCCAACGTAGCAACCACCAATATTGATGATCCCTACGAAGTTTATGCACAGGTAACTCTGAGCTTCTAGGTTCAGGTTCCATAAGTTGAAGGAGTTAGTTCACCTTCCAACATCGTAGGAAAATGTGTTAAGAAGAGGCTGACCGTCAGGTCAGCCTCTTCTTCTTTACGCAACCTTGTACATACCGCTAACCAGGTTCGCACCATCGACCGTTCGGAGTACTGCTATGAGACATCTGACTCTGTCAATTTTAAGCACATTGATCTTGATTCCTGCTCTGGCCTGTGCCGCTGAGCCCGTGGTCAACGCTGAACTAGTGCATTTTTTTCGACCGCTGCAAGCCCAGGTTATCATGCCGGTAGAGGAGGGTATCCTTATCGATAAAGGAGGTGCTGACCAAATTGCCCCAGGCGATATTTTTGCCACCGTAGTCTCCGAGAAACAATTAACTCACCCTCAAACGGGTAAGATCCTTGATGTTGTCAGGACCTACGGGGCGCTTTTTGAGGTCACAAGAATCAAGCAAAACCTGGCTTATTGCAAGCCTCTCGACAGTTTAAAGCAACCACTCGCGGGCGCAAAAGTCAGAAGATTTGAAAACCTGCCGATATATTTCGAATCCAGTTCATCGCATGGGTTTCAACTGTTTCGTTCATTGCGCGAGAACCTGCCCCAACTCAAATGGCAGAATTATCAGCCGGAATCTCAACCTTCCCCGACACAGGAACCAGCGCTGATAGCCCGTTATACAGACGGAAGGCTACAGATTCTGGATTATAAGCAGAAGATTCTTTTTGAATCGACAATCGCGCTCACAAATACAGCCCCCACCACATCACACATACCCTTACCGGCCACCATTCGTGAACCGAGCCAAAAACCAGTAACGTCTGTGGTGACGGCCAAAAAACTGCTCAGGATCAAGCTTCCGCCGAATAAACAGATCAAAACTCTTAGGTTTTATGATTTAGATGGAGATGGATCTGCTGAGGCCATTTTAGGCTTCGAAAATGAAATCCAGAGCGGTCAGATAATTGGAGGAGAATTTTCAACTCAGAGCACTACGAAAATTGCGGGGGGCCAAGAGATTCTTCAAATCAGCATACTTGACCTAGATCAGGACAAACGCCCGGAAATTGCGGTATCAACCCTGGCTGAGATTGAAACCGGCACCACTATTTACCGTTATATCAACAAGAAGCTGACCAGAGTCACCTCAACCCGCATGCTTCTCGGTTCCTTCGTCAATACAGACGGCTCAGAAATTTTGCTTGGCATTGATAAAAGTTCTCTACTTAATACACACCCCAAATTCTACCGGATCACCCTTGCTGGGGACACTCTCCAAAAATCGACCATAACAATCCCTAAGGCCAGGCAGGTATCCGGTATGACCACTATTGCTGGTCCTCAAGGTGAATCGTTGCTGGTGCAACTGGTCCAAAGCAATAAATTGAAGGTGACAAATGCCGCAGGTGAAACCCTGTGGCTCAGCGGAGAAAATTACGGCGGGTCACTGGACTATCTTAGCGTACCTCAACCTGGATCGAGAAATATCGGAGACGATGACAAATTGTTCCTGATGCCGACGCTTGAAAAGACGGCCGACAAAACGCTGCTGGTCGCCAAGCACGACGGAGCACGTTTTTTTAAAAATTCCCCGAACTTGAAAAACGGCCGGCTCGTCGAATTACAGTGGAACGGTTTCACCCTCGAACAGATCGGAATCTCTCAAAATCTTGGTGGCCAGGTCGCAGATTTTGATCAAGTTGATCTGAATAGCAATGGAAAGCAAGACCTGGTTGTTGCAGTTGTTTATAAGACCCAAGGTTTTTTCAGCAAACCGATTTCGGGGCTGATCATTATCCCGAACAACAAACCCTGAGATATCGTACTTAAACCAGAAAAGTACAAACTGAAAACAGAATCGAAACAGCCAAAATCCTCCCCGCAACCAAAGCGATCTGCTTTGGTTGCGGGTTTTTTGATAAATACTCACAGCGAAACAAGATATAAATTGCAGTTTAGGACCACGAATCATCTACAGGTCGCGCCTGAGACTTAAGGAGGATTCCGCTAAGCAGTCCCACCAGCAACCATAAGGAAACCACCTGCAATACCCAGAAAGCCCCCAGCTTCAACCAGACAAAAGGGGCCGCAACATAGCAGATCAACCAGGGCGCGATAATATCCCCAAGAAGGCTCAAACCTAACAGCCAGATCAGGATGGTCTTAAATCTGGCCGCGAAAGGGCTGAACAACAGCAGGTGGCTAAAAATGACAAAGAACAAGCCCATGGCGAAAAGATGAAAATGGGTCACTTCCAGAAGTCCGCTAAAACTGCGTGGAGCCATAAACAGTTCGGGGTCACCCACAAAGTAGCGTACCACGCTCTGGTAACTGAACCCGAGTTTTACTCCAAACATCACGATGCCCGTCAACCAGTGCAATAAAAAATATCCATAGAAAAAAATCAGAATCAGCCTGGCCTGAGGCTGCGGTGCAGGGCCTGTCATCATCATACGCATGATTAATCTCTTGCGCGCAGAATGGCACAGAGTGCTGCCGACTTTCTAACCTGACGTGTGATCGCCTGGGCCGAAAGGGTCGCGCCTGAGATGGCGTGAATCTCTCCCCCCACACGCAGGTCGATTGAGAGTTTTTTCTGCCGGAACTGATCGAGCCAACGCTTGGAGGGCATATACTCGGGCGGCTCGAAAAAGGCCAGAATTTCGGTGAAACGCACCCTTCCTGCGGGATCAAAAACCACCAGAACCGTCTCGGCCCGGGTCCGTACAGTCGCTGCCTCAATGGCGGCATAACCGGTGGTTTTCTGACCCTTCATTCCACGATAAAAAGTATAAAGGGGTGAGTCCGGCCTGACTCCGGAGCGCCGTTTTACTTCTTTCATTTGCGCTTCGGTCAAAAACAAATTCACCGTCTCTACCCGCTCGGCGTTTGGAAAAGCCAATTTAAGCGCAGCGTCTTTTGTAATCAAGAGACCACTCCATGCTTGCACGGGCAGATTGATACCAATCATTAACAGTAGCGGAAGCAAATAATTCCCTGGATATTTCATCGCTTATCTCCTGATAGTCGGTCAATAAAAGGACCGGGGAATTGTTCGGCGACAATTATCCTGTCCGGTCTCGCGTCAACTATGATGGCCGGTTGAGTGCTTCTTCAGATAAGCTCCTTCTTTCAACTGAAAGGAGGTCAACTTGCCTGGTAAACACATCACTCAAAG
>JAKIUS010000192.1 GCA_021647445.1 Geopsychrobacter sp.
AACCCGAGTCTGGAGGATATGTAGCTATGAAGAGACGCGATTTTTTGAAAAGTACCGCTGTATTTGTCTCTGGAGCTGCAGTTTCGATGTCGGCGCTTGAAATGCTCGATCCACAGGAGGTGCTGGCGGCGAATCCAGAATTGCGCTGGGGCTTTCTGGTGGATACCCACAAATGCGTGGGTTGCGGAATGTGTGTCAAGGCGTGTAAATCCGAAAATGATATCCCTTTTGATGCTAACGTGACCCGCACCTGGGTCGAACGTTACGTGATGACAAGGCAGGGTGAAGTTTACAAGGATTGCCCCAAGGGCGCGCGTGACGGATATACCAGTAAGTTGATCGATCAGAATCATTCGGGTATGAAACTGGTGCCCGACAAGGATATTACCCAAGCGTTTTTCGTGCCGAAGCTCTGTAATCATTGTGATTTGGCGGCCTGTGTTCAGGTCTGTCCCGTTGGGGCGACCTATGGCACCAAAGATGGCGTGGTATTGATCGACCGGACCTGGTGTATCGGGTGCGGCTACTGCATCATGGCTTGTCCTTACGGAGTGCGCTTCTTCCACCCGGTGGTTCATACCGCCGACAAATGCACCCTCTGCTACCATCGGATCAGCAATGGAGAAAACACCGCCTGTGCGCAGGCCTGTCCCTTCGGTGCGCGCCAGGTTGGAAACTTGCGGGACCCCGATGATCCAATCTCCAAGATTATTTTGACACAGCGGGTCGGAGTGTTGCGTCCCGAATATGGGACCAAGCCGCAATGTTATTACATTGGACTGAATGAGGAGGTGCACTGATCATGGTTGAACAGGTTGCTCATCTAATGGTTCATGGCGAAGTCTGGACGCTTAAAGACCTCTTTGTTTTGCCAAACGAGTATGTTTATTGGTCGATTCAGATTGTGCTGTACCCCTATATGACCGGACTGGTTGCCGGTGCCTTTGTCTTGTCTTCCCTCTACCACGTGTTTAACGTGGAGAAGCTTAAGGAGATTGCGCGCTTTGCGCTGGTCTTCTCGTTTGCCCTGCTTCCAGTCGCGATGTTACCGTTGATGCTGCATTTGCAGCAGCCGCTGCGCGGTATAAATGTCATGATGACACCCCACTTTACCTCGGCGATTTCGGCCTTTGGTATTGTGTTCATGACCTATGCCGTTATCGTCGCCTCGGAGATCTGGTTTGTTTATCGCCGCTTTATTGTCGAGAGCATTAATCGTCTCGAAAAGAAGGAACGCAGGGGGATAGAAGGTCTGTTGTTGATGATCTACAAGGTTATCAGTCTTGGGGCCATGGGTCTCAGTTCTGAAGCGATCGCGTCTGATCACAAGGCCGCCAAAGTTCTCGCCGGAATAGGTATTCCGGTCGCTTGCTTTTTGCACGGCTATGCCGGTTTTATCTTCGGTTCCGTCAAGGCCAACGCCCTGTGGATGACGCCGCTGATGCCGGTCATCTTCATCATGTCGGCGGTGGTTTCGGGGATCGCCCTGTGTATCGTCTGTTATGCGCTCTTCATGTCGTTGCGGCGCTGGGCCTTGAAGCGGGGGAAGAATTTCTTCCTGCCGGATCAACTGGCGGGTACGATTCAATTGACCCCTGAAGACTTGCATGTCATGCAAGAGCATGAAACCACCATGACTGCCAAGTATCTGCGAATCTTCATGATCCTGGCGATTACCCTTGAACTGCTCGATATGATCTTTCGTGGTTACACGGCTGTTAAATCCTGGGATGTTTTACGCCAGGTTATCTTCGAACACGATTTCTTTAAGATCTTCATTCTGCAGTACGGCTTGGGCAATGTCCTGCCCTTCTTGATGTTGATCCTGCCAGGGTTGACGACGCGCCGCGCCTGCATAGCCAGTGTACTGGTGTTGTTCGGGGTCTTCATGATGCGCTGGAATGTGGTTATCGGCGGTCAGGCCTTCTCGCTGACCCTTGAAGGGTTCATGGAATACTCCCTGCCGATTATCCCCCATGACTGGGAGACCTTTAAAGAGGGGCTTGGTGGCGTATTGTTAGTCTTTTCCGCCCCCTTTATAATCTTCTATTTCATTAATATGATTTTTCCAGCGTTCTACAACGACGATGAAGCCCATTAAGCGCGCGGTTAAAATCTGACCAGACCAAGGCTGCCTCATTCGGGGCAGCCTTTTTTTCTGGCATTGACTTGCCGAATGTTGAATGAGTTAATGGCGCATTGAGATTATTAAGGAGAGGAGAATTTATATGGGAACACTTAGGGATAAATTTTGGCTGAGGCCCGATCAGGTCGCATTGGTGGTCATCGATGTTCAGGAGAAGTTGGTGCCCGCCATGAACAACCGAGTCAGCGGTGAACTGGTTCAGCATATTGAGTTATTGCTTGAGGGCTTTGAGGCTCTGGGGTTGCCGGTAATCGCTACCGAGCAGTATCCCAAGGGGTTAGGGCCGACCATCGGTAAACTCAAGGGTGCAACCGAGCAGGTCTGGATAGAAAAAACCAGCTTCTCCTGTTGTGGCGAACCTGCGTTTATGACGGCTCTGGAAAAAACGGCGGCGAAGCAGGTTTTATTAGTCGGAATGGAAGCGCATGTCTGTGTTTTTCAGACCCTGCTCGATCTGCTCGATCGCGGCTATTTCGTGCATCTGGTCAAGGATGCTGTCTGTTCGCGTTTCAAGACCGATTTTGATACCACCGTTGCTTCGGCTGCTGCCGCCGGTGCAGTGATCACCAGCACCGAAATGGCACTTTTTCAACTGGTTGGCGGGGCGGAACATCCAGGCTTTAAAACCGTCTCGCGATTGGCCCGACGTCGTACCCCCTGATGGAGGAGATAACCGCAGAGCAGATCGGCACATTGCGGGTGTTGATTCAGCTGAGTTGTGCCGAGCTACAGGCCCTGCTCGAAAATTCAAGAGCCAGCAGTAAGCCGGTGGCGCTCGATGAACCGATCGGTCGATTGTCGCGTATGGATGCACTGCAGCATCAACAAATGGCGGTTGCCAGCCGTCAGATTCAGAGTCAACGTTTGCAGTTATTGCGTAATGCACTCAAGGCGATTGAGCGTGACGAATATGGTAATTGCCGACGCTGTGAAGAGCCGATCGGTTATCAGCGTCTGAAGGTGAGGCCCGAAAGTCCCTTCTGTCTGGCATGTCAAAGCCGTTCTGAGCGGTCGTGAGCCATGAAGAGTAGACTCGGATTTTATCCTTGAAGGTTCGCGCAGATAAAAAGGATTATGATGTCAAATTTGGTCCTGTTGTTGGCAATTTTTATTGCGGGTGCCGCCGCGACGGTGCAACCCCCGATCAACGCCCGTTTGGCGGAGAAGATCGGTATTCTCCAAGCGGCAACAGTCTCTTTTATGGTCGGAACACTGGTGCTGCTGGTGGTCTCTTTCAGCATCGGTCGCGGTTCGTTTCGGGGGCTTGCTCAGGCGGATTGGTGGCAGTTGACCGGTGGCTTGTTCGGGGCATTTTTTGTTTCGTTGACAATTCTGGCGGTTCCGAAATTGGGCACCGGTACGGTGATGGCGGCATTGATCGTTGCTCAGTTGGCCGCCGGATTGGTGTTTGACCATTTTGGTCTGTTCGGCATGCGGCAGATCCCCTTTGATCTCAGTCGCTTCATGGGGGTAGTGCTTTTGATGTTCGGGGTGGCGATGATCTATCGCAAGTAGAAGAGGATTCGAAAGTTGTGGCTTTTTGGGTCAGCCCCAAAAGTGCCCGTCTGGATCATCATCCAGGGCCTCGATGAGGCACTTAAGGTTCAGGCTGGGGGCGATATTTTTATCGATTTGCCAACCTAGATTTTTATCAAGCGAGAAGAGCAGCCATTGGTTCTGTTCTGGGCTGTAGACGAAGCGAGCGATGGGGGTGCGTAGCCAGTTGTCCTCCGCTGCGGGAGCCAGGCGTTCTTCAAACAGGGTGACCTGGTTGTCACCCATGCTGTAGCCGAGACGCAGACCATGAAAGCGTTCGCAAGGCACCCGGTCCCGACAGAATTTGTCGAGGAGTCTGTGGGCCTGTCTCTGGAGGAGTTCTGGTAACATTGCGACCTTTTTTGTCAGGCGTATGACCTATGGTCAAATAATACCATGGAGCGGTCCTCCTTTTGCCCCAAGTTCATCAATCTTCTTTTCGATCTGCGGGTCATCGATCAGCGGTGGAGCATGCTGCGGTTTTATCCGCGCATCGATCACTAACGGTCCTTCGCAACCCCAGTGTTTGGCCAGGCTGGTTCCACCGACCCCGTAGATATCTGCTGCCGGGTTGCTGCGGGTGAAGGCGACCCATAACCAGTTATTGAGTGCGGCCGCACAGAATTCACTATCGTCAACGATCAATATTAATGGAAACAGGTTGAGCGGATTCTCTGTGTCGAAGCTGGCGCAGAACTGTTCAATATGCAGATCGGCTCCCGGTTGATAAGTTCTGCATGCTGGTCCTTCGACCAATAACAGTCCGGGCAGTGCAAGGTGTGGCTTGCTGAAGCACTCCGCCAGCTTGAGATTATCTGGTACTCGCAACGGCAGTTCACGGCGTGGTGCGCCGACGGCGGCGATCACTACTTTTGAACCACGGTTTAAGCCATCGCCGCTGTAATCGAGGGTATCGATGGTGGTGCTGGTTTGAAAATGCAGATCCCGGCGCCAGTCGACCCGTTCGAGCAGATGGCTGAAGAATGCCGGAATGTCGTGGATATCCAGGCGTGGATTGTCATTTTCAGCAATCATCAGTAGGTACTTGGCCAGGGATAACTGACCTT
>JAKIUS010000193.1 GCA_021647445.1 Geopsychrobacter sp.
AACATAAGCAAAAATTTCACCCGTCACATAATCACGCTTAGCCAACCAGGACTTATCGATCTTTTCAAGACCCTGTTTCAGAATGACATACTCCAGCCCACCCTGAGGCTGATCAGCGTTGAGCGTATCAACAAAACGATCAAAAAGGCCTTCAGCCACCCCGGGCGGAACCATGATCGTCGTAAAGGGTACGACAAATACGGTCTGAGACTGGGTCCGTGGAACAAAGGCTTTCTTTTGTTCGGACTGAACACCCGCCGAACAGGCACTCAAAAACAATGAACCTAAAAGAGTCACCAGCACCAACCCTGAGTATTTTCCAGACATCTACGCTTGTCCCTTCAGTTATAAAATCGTATATATGTTCGTTGTTCAGGTTGTTCGTCGTTCGTCGTCAGTTGTCAGCTTCACACGCGGATCGGAGAGGGACAGGCACCTGCGGAGCCAGTCCCTGTTCTGTTTTCCGAACCTCAAACGTCGACCTCGTCACCCGTCAGCCCCGCCGCGACCCGCATAAATTCCAGCACTTCGTCGAGGCGTGCGATGGAACCGCCGAATCCAGCTTGAAAAAGAACCACTTCATCCTCATTGGCAAAGCTCAACACCGAAGGCTGGCAACAGGGCATTGCGAGAGAATTAACCAGGAAGCAGGCCTCATCCGCAGGCAACATCCGCCCACTGATATGATCACCAACGCGAACGGAATGAATACTGCCTGCCTGCCTTATAAGTTGACGCAATCCGCAAGCCGCACAACAGGCATGATCAACAGGCTGGTCTGCCTTGTGAATTTCACACCGCTGATGCGGCAGCAAGGGACGATCACAGACGTCACAATAGCCCGAAATGGTCTCTTGAGCCAGAACCGACTTAGCGACCGCACCGCCATGAATTCGGAGTAGCAACCCTCGCTCTAACAGACTGCGCAGATCACGATGAATCGTCATGCGTGACACCTGCAGGCGAAGTGCGAGCTGGCCAGCCGAAATTCCCGATTCACGCGCGAGCAAACTGAGAATTTTACGCTGTCGTTCGTCGATACGCATAAATTTTAACCATATTAAAAGACCGCAGCCAAAAGATTCGATTCAAAGAAGCCTGAGCGACAAGAGTCTAGCACAACTTTCCCGAGCGCACAGCCATCGCGAACAGTAGACCCGCACCTAAATTCTGCTGTGTTCAGCAAGACAGAAAATGGTTTATCCTAGATAAAACTTTTTATCTTAAATAAATATTGAAGTTGACATTTTCTACCATGTCCGCTATACCCGAGCAGATATAGAACCCTATTCTATTACATAGGATATCCATGCAATTCAATATTGGAAAAAAAATCAAACACCTGCGCAAGGAACGCAAGCTGACCCTGCAGGATGTCGCGACTGAAACGGGCTTCTCACCAGCGCTTATTTCTCAGATCGAGAACAACAACGTCTCGCCGCCTATCGCCACCCTGTCGAAAATCGCACGTTTCTTCGACGTCAAAATGAGCTATTTCTTTGAAGAGGGTGAAGCGATTGCCAAGTACGAAATCGTCCACAAATCGGATCGACGCATCGTCAGTCGCGTCATCTCCAAGGATGGCACGGGCCATGGCTATACCTACGAGACCCTTTCATATCGCAAGAGCAACAAGAAGATGGAACCTTTTTTGCTGACTGTCTCTGAACGTGCGACAGAGGAGACCCTCTACAATCACGAGGGAGAAGAATTCCTGCTGATCCTTAAAGGAGAGGCAGAATTGCTGCTTGACGATGAACGCTTTCAACTTCAGGCAGGCGATGCGGCCTATTTTGACTCATCCGTTAAACACCGTCTGCTCTCCAAGGGAAAAGGTACGGTTGAAGTCCTGGCGGTAGTTACGCGCTGAAGACTACATTACAGTCAAAGGCTTTACCACAGAGGGCACTGAGGGACACTGAGAAGGTCAAAAAAATTGGGGTCTAAACCAGACAAAACCTTTTGCTTTCCCCTTTTGTTCGTCTGTGCCTGCGGCTGATATGATTTTAAGATTTCCTCTGTGTAACTCTGTGTTCTCTGTGGTCCAAAGCGTACTAATTGATTTCGATATTCTAAAAAAGGAACGAATTCTATGAGCAGTTTTGAGAAAAAGACTCTGTCCGACTGGGAAGATAAGGCCAAAAAAGAGAAGAAGACCGATGACCTGTCCAACTTCAAGTGGGATACGCCAGAAGGAATTACGGTCAAACCTCTTTATACCGCAGCCGACACCGCCGGGCTTGAAACCGCTGACACCCTTCCCGGCATAGCGCCCTTTGTGCGTGGCCCCATGGCGACCATGTATGCCGGTCGTCCCTGGACGGTGCGTCAATATGCGGGTTTCTCAACCGCTGAAGAATCGAACGCCTTCTACAAACGTAATCTGGCCGCTGGTCAGCAGGGATTATCGGTCGCCTTCGATCTTGCCACCCACCGTGGCTATGACTCAGATCATCCGCGGGTGGTCGGTGATGTCGGCAAGGCCGGGGTTGCTATCGACTCGGTTGAGGACATGAAAATTCTCTTCGGCGACATTCCCCTCGACAAGGTTTCGGTCTCCATGACCATGAACGGCGCGGTACTGCCGATCATGGCCAACTATATTATTGCCGCTGAAGAACAGGGCGTCTCTGAAGAGAAGCTGGCTGGCACCATTCAGAATGACATCCTCAAAGAATTTATGGTGCGCAACACCTATATCTATCCGCCAAGCCCCTCGATGCGCATCATTGGTGACATCATCGAGTACACCAGTCAGAAGATGCCGAAGTTCAACTCAATCTCGATCTCCGGTTACCATATTCAAGAAGCCGGGGCCAACAATGCTCTAGAACTCGCCTTCACTCTGGCCGATGGTCTCGAATACGTGCGTAGCGCCGTCGCCAAGGGTTTGGATGTCGATTCCTTTGCACCGCGCCTCTCCTTCTTCTTCGCCATCGGCATGAATTTTTTCATGGAGGCCTCCAAGCTGCGCGCCGCACGCTACCTGTGGACCTGCCTGATGAAAGAATTCAATCCCAAGAATCCTAAATCTTCGATGCTGCGCACCCACTGCCAGACCTCCGGCTGGTCCCTGACCGAACAAGATCCCTACAACAATGTTATCCGCACCACGATAGAAGCGATGGCCGCGGTCTTGGGCGGCACTCAATCGCTGCACACCAACGCGCTGGACGAAGCGATCGCCCTGCCGACCGACCAGAGCGCACGCATCGCCCGCAACACCCAGTTGGTCATCCAGGAAGAATCGGGAATCTGCAACGTCGTCGATCCTTTGGGCGGCTCCTATTATGTCGAAAGTCTGACCAAGGGGCTGATCGACGAGGCACAGAAAATTCTCGATGAGATCGAAGGTCTCGGCGGCATGACCAAGGCGATTGAATCGGGGATGCCGAAACTACGCATCGAAGAATCTGCAGCCAAGAAGCAAGCCGCCATCGATTCGGGGCGCGACGTCATTGTTGGGGTCAACAAATACAAGTTGGCCAAAGAGGATCCCATCGAAGTGCTCGATGTCGATAACGCTGCGGTACGCGAGGGACAGATTGCTCGACTCAAGAAGATGCGCGATGAGCGCGATGAAGCCGCCTGCCAGCAGGCACTTGCCGACATCACCGCCGCATGCGAAAATAGTTCAGGAAACCTGCTCGACTTAAGTGTCAAGGCCGCGCGTCTGCGCGCCTCGGTCGGCGAAATCTCCGATGCTATGGAGAAAAGCTTCGGCCGTCACCGCGCCGAGATAAAACTTGTTTCAGGAGCCTACGCATCCGTGGTTGAAAACGACAGCGACTTCAGCGAACTCAAACAACGGATCGATGCCTTTGCTGACAAAGCAGGCCGCCGTCCACGTATCCTCATCGCCAAAATGGGTCAGGATGGCCATGATCGCGGGGCCAAGGTCGTCGCCACCGCCTACGCCGATGCCGGTTTCGATGTCGATATGGGCCCCCTCTTTCAGACCCCCGAAGAAGCAGCCAAGATGGCGGTCGAAAACGACGTTCATGTGGTCGGCGTCTCATCCCTGGCCGCCGGGCACAAAACCCTGGTGCCGCAACTGGTCGGTGAACTGAAGAAGCTTGGTGCTGACGACATCACCGTAGTCTGTGGTGGGGTTATTCCGCGACAGGACTATGATGAGCTCTATAAAGCCGGCGCCGCCAGAATTTTTGGCCCAGGTACGCCGATCACTGTCTCGGCTGGGCAGACGCTGGATGCGATTGAAGGAAAATAGAGAAAAAGCTTCAGCCACAGAGGACACAGAGGAACACAGAGAGGGTCAAAATCTTTTTTTAGCCACGGACCCACATGGACAGAAGCGGGGCAGAAACGAAAAGCAGAGATCTTGGTTTAGGTTAAAACCTTAACTTCGATTTTGAACCCGTTTTTTGTTATTACTGTTGTCCGTGTGGGTCCGTGGCAAATACAAGCCTTTCTCGGTTTTCTCTGTGTTCCTCTGTGCCCTCTGTGGCAAAAATAAAGGTTCTCCTCTTGCCAAAAATCAAACAAATAGCCGAAGGTGTACGCGACGGCAATATCCGTTCCCTCGCCAAAGCGATCACCCTGATCGAAAGCCGCAACCCCGACCACTCCCGCGCCGCAACCACCCTGCTTGATGAACTGCTGCCCGATTCGGGTCAGGCGATAAGGGTCGGCATCAGCGGTGTCCCCGGGGTCGGCAAGAGCACCCTGATCGAGGCCTTGGGCATGATGCTGATCGACCAGGGCCATCGC
>JAKIUS010000194.1 GCA_021647445.1 Geopsychrobacter sp.
TTCTCTTTCAAACGATCTCCATCGGACGGGTCGCCTTGCTGGTGAGGAGAAATGCCCCAATGGGGTGATAATCCCCAAACTTTAGACAGGGAGCATGGCGCTGATGCCTGTTTGGTCCATGGTGCAAAACTCCAGATTCATCGATTGTTTAAGGGGGATGAACCGCGAGTAGTTTGTCCTGTGGCAAACCGCAACCCTTGTGCTGATCGTAAATCAACCAGTGTTTTGAAACGTGGCATTTTCATTGCAATTCATATTGAATTTCACACTGTTGTCACTGTGAGTCCCTGAACATTAAAGGGTGTAAGCGTAATAAATCCGAACCTGCACGCCCTAGGTTGAAATCCTATGGTAAAATCTCACCTGGCGACAGTCGATAGCGGCTGTGCCTCTCGGTTGGGCAGGAACTTCTATGCAACCTCTTTTACAATCCAAAGGAGAAGGCGAATGGACAAGATCCTAAGAATCAACATGGGGGCTGATGGCGGCCCTTCGCAGAACACTGAAAAAGCAGGCGAGTTCGCGGCCTTAGGAGGCCGGGCAACCACATCTACAATCGTTGCCAAAGAAGTTCCACCCGATTGTCATCCCTTAAGTTCTGAAAATAAACTGGTTATCGCACCGGGCATGCTTAGTGGCACTGCGGCGGCGATCTCTGGGCGTATCTCGGTCGGCTGCAAAAGCCCCTTGACTGGCGGCATTAAGGAATCAAACGCTGGCGGCCAGGCAGCACAGGTGCTTGCTCGCTTGGGCTATGCCGCGATTATTATCGAGGGAATTCCTGAAGGGGATGATCTCTATAAAATTCACATCAACAAGGATCGGGTTGAAATCAGCGTTGATAACAGCAATAAGTTGCTCGACAATTATCCGCTGGTCGATAAACTGCGCAAAGAATATGGGGACAAGGTCGCCTTCATGACGATCGGCAGTGCCGGTGAGCGTTTGATGGGTTCAGCTTCCATCGCTTGTACCGATCCTGAACTGCGCCCGACCCGTCACTGTGGCCGTGGTGGAGTGGGGGCGGTTATGGGTTCCAAACAGATTAAGGCGATCATCCTTGATGATGCGGGTTGCAAGAATCGCCAGCCGCAAGATGCTGATAAATTCAAGACTGCCAACCGCGCCTTTGTCGAGGGGATCCGCAAGCATCCGGTCGCGGGTGAAGGTTTGCCGGCCTACGGCACCAACGTGCTGACCAACGTACTCAATGAAGCGGGCGGCTATCCGACCCACAACTTCAAGACCGGTCAGTTTGACGGCGCGACCAAGATCAGCGGTGAGTCCCTGGCTGAGCTTGAGATCAAGCGCGGCGGTAAGGCGACCCACGGCTGTCATCGTGGCTGCGTCATTCAGTGCTCTGGAATCTACAACGACAAAGATGGTAAGTACCTGACCAAGCAGCCCGAGTATGAGACCGTCTGGTCCCATGGCGGGCACTGCGGCATCAGCGATCTGGACACCATCGCCACCCTCGACTACTGGGACGACAATATCGGCGTTGATACCATTGAGATGGGCGTTGCCGTCGGCGTCGCCATGGATGGCGGGCTACTCGAATTCGGTGACTGCGAAGGTGCAATCCGTCTGGTGCGCGATGAAGTCGGTAAGGGCACTCCACTGGGTCGCATCCTCGGTGGCGGGGCCGGAATGACCGGCAAGGCCTTCGGTGTTTCCCGTGTACCGGTGGTTAAAAACCAGGCATTGCCCGCTTACGACCCACGCACCGTACAAGGCATTGGCGTAACCTATGCCACCAGTACACAAGGGGCAGATCACACCGCCGGTTATGCTGTGGCGACCAATATCCTCAAGGTTGGCGGTGATGTCGATCCGTTGAAACCCGAAGGGCAGATTGAGCTGTCGCGTAACCTGCAGATTGCCACCGCCTCCATCGATTCGACCGGGCTCTGCCTGTTCATCGCCTTCCCGATTCTGGATCAGCCAGAAACCTTCCAGGCGATGCTCGATCTGCTCGGTTCTTTCTACGGCATCGAGATGACTGGTGATGATGTCGTCGCTCTGGGACAGAAGGTTCTGACCTTAGAACGGAAGTTCAACAAGGGCGCGGGATTCGGTCCTGCGGATGATCGTCTGCCGCGTTTCTTCTCAACCGACAAGTTACCGCCGCACAACATCACCTTTGGCGTAACCGATGAGGAGCTGGACCAGGTCTATAACTGGGATTGATTGTATCGATATGAAAGGGGGAGGCCTGATCGCGGGCCTCCCATTTTTTTGGTATTGAGCTGTGAAACCACATTCTAGGTAGATACCTGCAGGTAGGGATTATGGCCAATAAACAAGCATTGCGTGTAGTTCTCCCTCTGAAGCAGTTGCCCGCCTTTTTTCTGTTACTGCAACAGGGGGTCTGGTTGCACGCTCAGATCGGCTGCAGTGTATCGAGTCTGTTAACAGAACAGCTCGGCATCGCAGAAGACTACATTATTGAGCGGGTGACCACCCTGTTTCTGGATGGAAAACCTATCGATAACCTTGAGACATCTTACGTCAATGATGGCTCCACGCTGGCCCTCTCCTCGGCCATGCCGGGTCTGGTCGGCACCACCATGCGTCGCGGTAGTCACTTAGCGGCCATGCGTGGCGATATTACCTGCCAGACTCAACAACACATGGAGAGCGGGACGGGCCGTATCAGAATCAAGCTGTTCAACTTGGTGATGGCCGAATTAGGAGCAATCGTTCTTGCCCGGGGAATCTGTCTGTCAAATACGAAGATAGAGAATTTATTGACCGAACAGGATAACGGCTTCGAGCAGGATTTTGTCGCCATCATCCTGAATGAACAACAACTTAAATTTACCGATCTACTTACGCATCTCCGCACAACTGCATCGGGAGATCGGTTTGAGCTCAAGGTCGAATTTAAAGACTGAGTCCGCAGGGAGCATTATATGAAAGTAAACGTCAAGCTCTTCGCTTCGTTTCAGACGGGGCGCTTCAAGCAGGAGACCCGGGAATACCCGGAGCAGACCCTGATCGGCACCGTTATTGATGAGCTTAATATCCCTGCAGGAGAAGTCGGGATACTGCTACTCAATGCGGTCCATGCCAAACCGGAACAACCCCTGTCCGAGGGGGACCTTCTGGCGATCTTTCCCCTGGTTGGTGGAGGATGAAATGAGCGTAAAGAGGTTTCTGGCCGAAAAGGCCGAGGGAATTTTGTTGAACTGGGCGGACCAACGGGAAATGATGGCGCGTTTCGAGCTGGAATGTTGCACGGCTGAAGAGTTGATCCTGCAGAGCGGTTACCTGCCGACCCGCTATCAGCGCAACCAGCAGATGATCTCTACCGAACAGCAGTTACAACTTCTGCAGAGCAAGGTGGCGGTGGTCGGCTGCGGAGGGCTGGGCGGCTATATTCTGGAAGAGTTGGCGCGCCTTGGGGTCGGCCAGATCGTCGCTATCGATCCGGATCTCTTTGAAGAGAGCAATTTAAATCGGCAACTCCTCTCCTCGCTGAAGCTTCTTGGAACGGCGAAGGTCGATGCTGCTGTCGCGAGGATTGCCGAGATCAATCCGGTGGTCAGGGTGTGCCCCATAGCAGAAGCCTTCGACAAGAAGAACGGGGAGAAGATGCTGGCTGCCGCTGACCTGGTGATCGACGCGGTCGATAATATCCCGGCACGACTCGATCTGGCAGAGACCTGCACACAGATGAATATTCCGCTGGTTCACGGTGCCATTGCTGGCTGGTTCGGACAGGTTGTGACCGTCTTTCCCGGGGAGCAAACCTTGCAAAAACTCTATGCCAACTGGAGCGGCGGCAAGGGGATAGAGGCTGGATTGGGCAACCCTTCCTTCACCCCGGCGGTGGCGGCGAGCCTGCAGGTTGCCGAGGCTTGCAAACTTTTGCTGGGTCAAGGAGAACCCCTACAGGGGAAAATGCTCTCGATAAATCTGCTCGATATGCAGTTTGATGAAATCCCCCTTTAAAAAGCCCGAATTAAATGGTTGCTAGCAGCCTGTCGGACTGCCGGGTCGAAAAGGAGCTGAAATATGGGCCAAACAGACGAATTTGCATCCGGTTCATGGAAAGTCCGACAGGCTGCCTGGCCATCGACAACAGTTTGCTTATTTTTTCGCCATGCGTTATGTAGTCAAGTACATAACGGTTGACCCACCTGGAAAGGTTAAGTGAATGAAAAAAGTTTTGGATGTCGAATTTACCGCGCCCCTATGGCTGAACAAGAATCGTAAGGCGTTTCTACAAAACAGGCGCATCGAATTGTTGGAGAAGATCGAAGAGCATGGCTCAATTTCGCAGGCCGCCAAAGCTGCGGGGATGAGCTACAAGGGGGCCTGGGACGCGGTTAATAGCATGAACAATCTGGCTGACAAGCCGCTGACCATCAAGATGACCGGCGGACGCGATGGCGGCGGCACCGTTTTGACCGACGAAGGACGAACGTTGGTGCGCATGTTCCGTATGGTTGAAGCGGAACACCGCAAGTCATTGGTGAATATCGGCAAGAATAGCTCCGACATCGATAAAGCCCTAAGCCTGATGCGACGGATTTCAATGCGCATCAGCGCCAAGAATGTTTTGTACGGCGTCGTGCGTAATATCAAGATCGAAAACCTTCTTGGCGAGGTCAGTCTAGAGCTTAAATCTGGTCATCTAATCTCCGCTGTCATCACCGCAGAGAGCGTGGAAACCCTCGGTCTGCTTGTCGGCGAAGAGGCATACGCTGTGATCAAGGCAT
>JAKIUS010000195.1 GCA_021647445.1 Geopsychrobacter sp.
CGCGGCATCACTATCGGTATCGGCCAGAAAATCGAGACGATCATCGCGCCCCGGCAAGTTAACCTTGACCCGGTGGGTCAGATAATGGGCGTTGGTTTCTTTTAGCAAGGATGTCAGCTCACCACCCAGCTCATCGGCATGGGTGAAGCTGACCTTGAAGTCGGTAATCTTGCCTGACAGAGTCGAGATCATCTGCCAGTAGGCAGTACTGGCAGCTTTGCTGGTCAGATCACCCAGATCAACGGTCAGAGTCGACATAACTGGTTGATCATTGACCGCAGCACCCAGCAGGCGAAAGTCGATCAACAGGCCAAATTCGTTTTCGACGATGGTCGGTTGAGCCGAATCAATCTTCAGCTTGTTAGCCGGGCCGAAACCGTCGTTGAGTACCCGCACCGCCAGTTCATAGGGGATAGGAGCCTCGGTCTGAGGGGTAAATGGGTTATCACCCAGCACCTGACGCGGGGTGAAGTAATCGAGATAGAGCTGCGGTGCCGGTTTAACCGTGATCCGGTCAGGCGCAATCGACAGCACCTCCTGCACACCGTCAATGCTGTAGGTCAGAGTCGCCCCCACCAGATAGGGCACACCGGTCGAAACTTCGCCACCGGCTCCCGGCGAGGGGATAATCAACCAATGGTTCTCGGCGCTGGTATTGGCACCAACAACGCCGTCACCGTTGATCATATTGCCATCACTACCGGTCTCGCTGATATTGTCCTGCGAAGTCACGCGCACGAAGAACATCTCGTTCTTCAGGTTGCCGGTCTCATCGGCAATGGTCACATCGACGCGGATATCGCTCAAGGCTTTATCGGGGATCTTGTTGTAAATAACCATCTTGGCATCAAAGGCCACCCGCTCTACAGTCAACTCCTGTAAAATCTCGATTTTCACCCGCGCACAGCTCGACTCCGCTGCCAAGGAAACTCCCCCGAGCAGACAGAACAACATAGTAAATAAGGCCAATAACCTCATCATTAATCCCTCGCTAGCATGGGGACTGGCTCCCGCAGGGTGCCTGTCCCATTCCTGCATCATCAAATATTTCAGAGGGGACTGGCTCCCGCAGGGTGCCTGTCCCATTACCGCTTGCGACCATTTTTCAGAGGGGACTGGCTACTTTTTGCATTTCAAAAGTTGCCTGTCCCCCTACCAGCTACCATCATTTACAATATGCATTTTCTGCATATTGCCTCCTTCTTCACACTTAGACACGGGGACAGGCACCTTCGGAGCCAGTCCCTTTCAACTGTCGCCAAACCAAACAACCCGCCCACACCATAGCGGCAATCATGACCAGCGAACCGCTTACATGCGTCAGCTTCGCCAATGTTGTGTCGTAGCGCAGCAGACCCGTCTCGGTCAGCAGGTACTCCCAATCATGAAACCCGTAGGGCGACGAATGACCAAAGTTACCGCCGACCAACGGCAACTGCCCAGCCCGCGCATCGCCGATGTAGGGAGCGAGATCGAGCAGGTTTTCACCGAGCCACCAGCCGCAAACCGCTCCGCCGAACGGGTCGTGGGTTTTCAAGAGCAATGTCCCGCCACAAATCAGCGGCACGAGTAGTTGCCCCAACGATCCTCCCAGAGACATCATGAACTGTCCAAAGGGACGAAAGAACACATGTCCAGCTTCATGAAACGGCAGATTGACCAGATGCAACAGGCTTTCACCCGCCGCGTTGCTGGCGATACTGGAGAAGATCAGCTGACCGCTCCAGATAAGCATGCCCAGCAATATCAGCACGCGCCCCCAAGTTTGGGACTGGCACCTCTGGTGCCTGTCCCCCTCAAAACCGTCAGCAGATGGCCCGCTTTTCTGAACTTCGTCCAAAGGGCCAGGAACCGGTTTGATCCGCGCGAAGATCACACCACAGCGGCCACAATCATCAAGTTCAGCCACATTTTCGTGACCGCATTTTGGACAGATCATTCGTTTTTGAGACTGAGTCACAGAATCACCGTTGCAACACGACATTGATTTGGGACTGGCTCTTTTTAGCTTTATAAAAAGTGCCTGTCCCACTACCACCGACGACGACCCCGACGACCACCGACCTTATTCCGGGATGGCTCCCGCAGGGGGCCTGTCCCTCTACCACGACGACCGCTGCGAACTTCTTCCGGGTTGGCTCCCGCAGGGTGCACGTCCCGCTACCACCACCTGGCCCATGCCCAATTGCGATCTTTTCTGCTTAATGAGACAGGTAACTTTTGCACTTCAAAGAGTAGCCAGTCCCTAAAGATCGGTCACTAAACGTGGTCGGCCGCGCTGACGCATAGTCGACTCCAACCCCAACTGCTGACAAATCTGCTCCTGCCATTTCTCACTGCCAAAAGGCGCTTGTCGCTCAAGGGACTTGCTCAACTTATTCAGCTCACTGGCCGTTATCGGCATATCCACAAAATGCGTCCAGTCCGAAGGTAAAGAGATCATCCCAACATCGACTACAGGGACTGGCTCCATTTGGTTTATAAATGGTGCCTGTCCCGTTATGTCATGTCCCGTTGTGTCAACAAGCACAGACGCCTCTCCCGTTCCCACCACCGCAGGTCCCTGTCCCGCTGCTGCGATCTTTTTACCAAAGGGGACAGGCACTTTTTCCAGGGCCTTTTCTCCACGAACTCCGCCAGCGGTTGGCCTGCTTATCCGGTTGAGCACCTTTGTTCGTTCGCTTCACAGATACTATGCCCCAGTCCGACTTCCCAAGAGCGTTCATGTCGGCCGTACGGCTACTGCCTTCACCGACCGGACCGAACGTGATTCACGATCGGCCACTCTTGGGATCTCCCGATTTCCGTGCATGGAGCTTGCGTACATGCCTTGGTTCTAACGACTCCGCAGGCCCGATGACGCCGCTTGCGATAGCGCGACGCACCGTACTGCCTTCCCCTTCAGGCAACAAGGTCGGCAACCCGGATAGGTGATTTCGGAGCTCAATAGCCCGGCCTGCACGCCCCCTGTCAACGCTTCGCCGCCGCCCTTACGAGAGGCCGACGCATGACTCGGGGTCACGGCTGGTCGCTAACCTTTACCATGTGGAGGATTTACACCTCCCGATCCATGCCGACTTTTATCGGCGCTTTCTACCTGGCCCCTAACACTTCATAGATTCAATCTGTTGGGCAATCGCATCATCGGTTAATAGTTGAGATGTGACCCTGCAGGTGGGCCTAAACAGTAGAGCGCAATGCTGATCATAGTTTGGTCTTTCCCTAGTTCATCTATTCTCGGACAGGCACCTTACGGGGCGACTCCCGCCGACCTTATTTATGTTGCCGCATAATGGGTAGTAAATGGATTTGTAAACAACGTTACCCTACTCTCCCTTAAAAAAAATACCTCAGCAGAGCTATGACGTAGTATAATCACCTTATTCACCATTTCCGGCAAAACTCCAGAATGAAAGGTTTCAATATGGGAATACCTGCCGAAAAGATTATCAGTGAGGCTCTGCAACTCCCTCCAAAGTTACGTGCGCTTGTCGCAGAACGTTTAATCGAAAGTCTGGACCATACCGAAACAGAAGAACTATCCCCCGAATGGCATATTGAGATCGTTCAACGCTGTCAAGAAATCGACCAAAGCACGGTCGAACTTATCCCTGCCAGAACAGTCTTCGAACGCGCTCAAACCAGTCTTAAATGATATCCGTAAAATTTCATCCTCAGGCTGAAGCTGAACTTATCGCCACCGCTAGATATTACGAAAGTCAACAGAAAAATTTAGGCAGACGTTTTATTTCCAGTGTTGAAGCAGGCATTGCTCGTATCAAAAGCAGTCCCCACCTGTTCCCTGTTATCACTGAAAATGTTAGGCAATGCCTGACCAGAACCTTTCCCTTCGGGATCGTATTCCGTGACACGGAAGAACAAATAGAAATTATTGCTGTTATGCACCTAAACCGTGAGCCTGGATACTGGCAGAAGAGAACGAGACAGGAAGCGAAAAGCGCAAATGGGCGATAACAAATGCACTGGGGAAGTCAAGAGCATGCCAAGAGCCTAACGCCTGCACTAAGCAAGTTTGCAACTTTACAGGCCTGACCCTAAGATTCCCCATTAAGATTCCCCATTGTCCAGAGAATTCTTATCACTTACAGCGTCTCTCACGTGCCACCTGTAGTTCTGCCTGCAATTCCAGACCATTCAGCAATCGCCCTTCTTCGGCATCAGCCAGACCCGCAGCGAGCGATTCGAGAAACAACTGGCGCGCTGTCAACTGATCATAATCAGCGGGAGAGAGCAGTACACCAGCCGGGCGACCATTCTGAGTGATCACCATGGGACTGTCCAAATTTTTCAAATAACGTGCAGCGTGGTTCTTGAAATCGCCCAAGGGAATGACACCCTCTGCTATCGATAACTGTTTCATAAGATCTCCTAATCTGAATTTAAACTATATTCTATACCATATTAAAACTCTTTACCAAGGAATCGATGTTCCAGGTTAGAGATCAAACCACCGACCGCTACGGATGGAGTAAAGAATTTGTAGCAGGGCCTTGGCCTCGCAAAAAAATAACAGCGCTCGAGAGTCTATCCGTCAATAGGGACCAGAACGAGAAATCGACTGATTGAGGACAGATTTTCGCAGGGTTGAGAGCCAATAGCACCGCTATTTGTCGAAAGTATGCAGGAATATGGACCAATCAGGCGGATTCGCAGTTGGTTCATCTATTCTCGGACAGGCTCCTTACAAGGCGCA
>JAKIUS010000196.1 GCA_021647445.1 Geopsychrobacter sp.
GCCTGCTCTTTTTCGTCGCTTGCCTGGCGGATAGAGTTAACCATCTTTTCGAGTACGCTACCGAGTTGCCGGGTTTCGCTGGCACCACTGATCGGAATTTGAATTTTGGCATCAACCCCTTTGGTTTCAATCTCTTTGGCAGCCAGAGTCAATTTTTGTAAGGGTTTAACCAGGTTGCGCGCCAGAACAAGTGAGACGATAAGTCCGGCGAACAGGGAGAGGAGCGAGAGGTAGATGATTCTGGCGCGGAGCTTGATAGCCGGTTGGGCAATCTCGTCGGTATAAACGGAGGAGACGATGTACCAATCCAGCGGCTTAAAGTGGCTCACATAAGCCCTTTTTTTGAAACGGAAGTCTCCCTGATGGTCTGGTCTGTCCCAGAGGTAGTTGAAGGATTGCTCAGGATTTTTTGAGGCTGTGATAAGTTCATCAATGATAAAATTGCCGGTTTGCGGGTCTTTGAGTTTTGAGAGGTCCTGGTCTTTGATGTTGGGGTGGACAAGCATCTGCTTATCACCGTTAAAAATGAAAATATAACCGGAATCGGCAATGCTGATCTTGGCAAAGGTCTCGTTCAGTTCGGTGATGATCGCTTTTTGGCGTTCATTGACCTCCTTTTCGATGTCATCGACATAGACTCCGGTGCCGATGATCCAGTTCCACCCCTTGAACAATGTGACATAGGATATTTTGGGTTGATCTGCGGTTAATTTTCCTGCCACAGGTTTTGGCCAGAGATAGTTGATATAGCCGCTCCCGGTGGCCTGGGCGACTTCAACCATTGCCTTTAGGATGTGTTTGTGCATGCCCAGTGCGGTAAAATACCTGGGCGCATCCAGCTTTTTGCCTTCAAGTTCCGGCAGGATGGGATGCATGATAAGGCGGGGAAATGGCTTGCCGAGATCGTTGATCCATAGATAGCCGACACCGTTGTCGTAACGGTAACGGCGGGTGGTCTGGATGGCCTGGCGCTTGGCTTCCGCCTCGCTGAGTTCGCCGCGTAAAAATTTTTCGTATACCTCGTTGATATTGGCCATGCTGATATCAACGATATTTTTCAGGCCTTGTTTGCGTCGTTCCAAGGTGGTCTTTTTATGGAAAAGAAGGCTCTCATATTCACTCTCGACATTGAGCAAGGCCATGCGCAGCAGGTATTGCGCGTGGCGGTCTTCTGAGTTAAAGACGGTCGCCTCCATCTCGCGCTGGGCGAGGAAGGCGATGCTGGCGGTGGTCAGCAGAACCGCACATCCGACCACCAGCAAAATTCGTGAGCGGAGTCCATTTAGGCTGATTCTGATCACAGGTTGTCTTTCTCCGCCGTGCATGGGTGATTTGCCATTGCGGCAGATCGGGTAAAATTTGCTCAAATGCTCCAATCAGGATGTCCCGGAGGTTGGTCAATGAGCTTGCGAATACTTTCTGCCAAACGTTCGATATCATAGGGCTTGGTGATTATCTCACTGACTCCCGATTCTGCGGCCCGGATCATGGTGCCATCACCGGAAAATCCGGTGCAGAGAATGATCGGGATATCTGGCCTGATCGCCCGAATTTTCCTGGCCAGTTTTTCACCGGTCAGCCCCGGCATGGTGCGATCAGTGATGATCAGATCAAATGCTTCAGGTTGTGCGCGGAAGCGCTCTAAGGCGTCAAGACTGCTGGAGATCGCCTCGACGCGGTAACCGAGTTCTTCGAGCATCTCTTGGCCCATGATGGTCAGGCTCTCTTCATCATCGACGAAAAGAATCTGTTCGTTGCCACGCGTCGGGTATTTTTTTTCGCGCGTTGTGAGCCTATGTATTTCATTAACTGTCGGCAGCAGCAGGGTAAAACAGGTTCCGGATCCCATTTCACTCTGAACACTGATGCGACCGCCATGATTTTCAACTATTCCCTGTACCACTGACAGTCCCAGTCCGGTGCCTTCGCCTACCGCCTTGGTTGTAAAGTAAGGGTCAAAGATCCGTTCCAGATTTTCCGCGGCTATGCCCGCTCCGTTATCCTCTACCTCTAATTTCACATAGGGGGCCAATGGCATGTTGGGGTATAGTGCCGCCTTGCTGGCATCGATAATCAGTGATGAGAGGCTGAGAGTCAGGGTGCCGCCATCGTCTCTCATGGCATGAGCTGCATTGGTACACAGATTCATCAGAACCTGATGGAGTTGGGTTTCGTCTGCGAGGATGACCGCATCCTGAAGGGCGAGGGCACGTTTGGTTTTGATCTCGATTGAGGTTGGGATCGAGGCTCGAATCAGTTTTAAAACATCGGTGAGCACCTGTTCGATTTGAATTGGATGGCGTTCCTGCTCGGCCTGACGACTATAGGTGAGGATCTGTTTGACCAGTTCGGCGGCTCTGTGACTGGCATCATGAATGTGGCCCAGATATCTGTGCAGGGGGCTTTCGGACGGGAGCTTGTTGGTGAGCAATTGGGAATAACCCATAATTGCCGAGAGGATATTGTTGAAATCGTGGGCAATGCCCCCGGCCAGGGTGCCGATCGCCTCCATCTTTTGTGATTGGTGGAGCTGGTTCTCCAGTTTTATTTCATTGGTAATATCGCGTTGAATGCCGACGAAGTTGCAGATTGTTCCTGTTTCGTCCCGGACCGGAGAGCCGGTGGCATCGACTTCGTAGAGAGTTCCATCCTTTTTTTTATTGATAATTCGACCCGACCAGACATTGCCACTGCGCAGGGTCTCCCGAATGTTTTGATAAAATTCTTTATTATGTGCATTGCTTTTCAGCAGGGTTGTGCGTTGTCCGATGATTTCGTCCTGGCTGTAGCCGGTAATTTGGGCGAAGGCCGGATTGGCATACTGAACGACCCAGTTTTTGTCGGTCAGGGTGATGCCTTCGGCCGCCTGATCGATAATTGTTGCCATTTTGACAACTTTATCTTCGGCTCGTTTGCGTTCTGTGATGTCGAGTAGGGAGGCTAGGGTTTGGTTGGATTCGGGCATGTTGGTGACTGACGCAAGGATGTTTTTTAATTCCCCAGTGCAGGTACGTAACAAAAATTCATAGATTTGGGGTGCGATTCCCGGTTCGCTACGGCGCAGCCGATGATATTCTTGCATCCGTTGCAGATCTTCGGGAGTTGCAACAAATTCACTCCATTTCATGTGGCTTTCAATCTCGGTCTTGTTGAATCCTGTAAGCGTTTGAAACTCTTTGTTGCAGATAGAGATGGTAGTGTCGTCTTCGATAAAGATCAGGGCGGTACCGCTATTTTCGAAAATTGCACGATATTTTTCGTTTGAAAAACGCAACGCTTCTTCGGCCTGTCTGCGCTCTGAATAGAGTAATGCATTCTCCAGTGAAATTGCGGCCTGGGCTGCCAGCAGTTCCAGTACCTTGATTCGGTCTGGAGTAAAGATATCCAAAGCGAGATTGTTCTCCAGATAGAGTATTCCGATCAGGTTGGATTGGTGCAGAACAGGCAGACACAGGACCGAGAGTGGCTTTGCGCGGGCAAAATAGGCGTCATCCGTGAAAGACCCCTGTTCCAGCGGATTATCCAGAATCGTTGTTTCCTGGGTGCGTTGAACGTAGTTGATCAAGGAGACCGGCAATGATGACGCCTGCAGGCCGCTGCCTTGCTGGTGTACAACCAAATCTCCAGCGGTGGTTATGCGAGCGGTTACCGCAATCGATAGCGTTTCGGTCTGGGCCAGGATCAGGCATCCCTTCTCTGCGCCCGCGTTCTCCAGCATGACCTGCATCAGCGTATTGAGCAGGTCCGGCAGGTGGATCTTGTCGGATATGGCTTGTGAGGCCTTGACAAGGGCAATGGCATCAAGGCTATCGGTGGACAAAGCAAGGCTCTGATCGTTTTTTGGTAAACTGGTTTTCGCCAGTTTAGGGAATTGGCGGTCAAGCTTTTCAACCTTGCTGGTCGCCCCCCAGCGCAGGTAGCAGCTTCGCGCCTCAGTCAGATAGGCATCGGCGATCAGGTCAAAATTGTTTTGCCGGTAGAAGCGCGCGGTTAACTCATTGGCGAGGGCTTCATCCTGCACCATTCCGTTTTGCTGTGCTTTTAGAATCGCTTGTAAGTAGAGTTTTTGCGTGTCAAATTCCCGGTGGTTAATTCGGGATCGTTCGGCTTCGACTAGCAGGTAAAGATGACCAAAATTTTCGCTGCACTGAGTGGCCCATATTTTCATCCGTTGTTGATTGCCTTGGACCGATTTGCGGATCTTCTTTTTGTCTGCCGTTGTTTGTTGAGCGAATCCGGTGAGAAGAATCAGCGAATGATAAAAATAGTAGTGGGCAATCGAGATTGAACTCGAAAAAAAATCGAGTAACTCTGCGGCCTCTTGAGCCGCTTCTTGTGCTTCTTTTTCACGATCGTAAAGGTAGTGAATCTGCATTTTCAGAACAGCATAGCGACCCTTGGCCCCAAAACTGCGATGCTGTTCGCAGGCGGTATAAAACTCTTTTTCTCCTTGAGGTTCGGGACGGCCATCCGGGTTGTAGAGAGACCCCAGTGCTAATTGGATGGCCTGCAGGGTGTCCGTTGCCCACTGATTCTTGGTCTTACGAGTAAATGCGAGCAGGGCTGGAATCTCTTCTAGAATTAAAGCTGGATTCATGCCGCGGTAGAAGGGTTGAAAGAGTTTATACGCGTAAATGTATCCCGTCC
>JAKIUS010000197.1 GCA_021647445.1 Geopsychrobacter sp.
TGTACCATCTGTCGGAGCAAATTTCTTGACGGGTTCAAAAGAGATGATAGATCGCGAGTGATTCACAATAGTGAAAATTTTTCTGCCTGCATAAAATCAAGAGCCAGACCGAACTATAGATGGTCTGGCTGGTCGTGTTTGAGCAGGTCTATGTGGTTCGCTATGGGCCGCAATACTCGCAGCCAAAACCCTGGCGAACGAATTTTTCGGAATGATAGCCGGGTTTATTGATCCTTGATTGCCAACGACAAAAATGGCTCACAGAACTAAATCTGTGAGCCATTGATTTGTTTGGCTCCCCGAGCAAGACTCGAACTTGCGACAGGGTGATTAACAGTCACCTGCTCTACCAACTGAGCTATCGGGGAATAGCGTGTTGCGGAATGGGAATATAGGGGATTGAATGCCCGCTGTCAAGCATTTTTCAGCGGATTTTCAGCCGCCTTTCTTCAGGTCGATCAGGACCAGCTTGGCAACCATCTTGAGGGTTTCAAAAATCCCTTCACCTGAGGTTGCGCAGGCTTCAAGATCGGGAACTCCCTCGGGGTTGAGGAGCTTACGCAGTTCTTCAACCGGAGTGCAGTTCGGCAGATCGCGTTTGTTGTATTGAATGACAAAGGGCAGTTTTTCAAGTTGATAGCCCTGTTCTTCGAGATTGTCTTTCAGGTTTTCGAGACTTTCGATGTTGGCGTCGAGACGTTCTTCCTGTGAGTCGACGACAAAGACAACCCCGTCGACCCCTTTGAGAATCAGTTTGCGCGAGGCGTCGTAGAACACCTGCCCTGGTACGGTGTAGAGGTGAAAACGGGTTTTGAAACCGCGAATTTCACCCAGAGCCAATGGCAAAAAGTCAAAAAACAGGGTCCGCTCGGTCTCGGTCGCCAGGGAGATCATCTTGCCTTTGGCGTCCTGTGCGGTTTTGTTGTAAATAAACTGCAGATTGGTCGTCTTGCCGCAGAGTCCCGGCCCGTAATAGACGATTTTACAGTTGATTTCACGTGATGCGTAGTTAATGAAGGACATGCTCGGAACCTCGATCAGTTAAAGAGGTTGTCAATATCGTCATCGGTGATTTCGGCAAACGGACTGTCAGCACCAGGTGCTTCGGCATGACTTTCTGATTTCGTTGCGAGATCGTCGAAGACGGTTTCAAGTTCCTTGCTTGCTTTTTTAACCCGCAAGCGGACCAGACCGAGGGAGCTGCGCTCATCGAAAATAACCACCAGGATAACCCGGCCTCCGATGATGGAGATGTGGATATTATCTTTTTCTCCCTCGTGGAACAGTATCGAGAATTCCTTCTCGCCAATAAGTTTTGCCAGTCCCCCGGTTGCCGCAATGTTGCCAGCGGTCAGGGATGCCAGGCTTGTCGTGTCAAGGTGCTCGGTCTCACCGGTCGCGGCAATCAGCTGTCCATTCTTGTCGACCAGAAAGATGACCTTTGAGTTTGACTCACGAATGAGTTTCTCAATGAGCACCATAATACGCTTGTATTCCTCGTCGTACATCACGAGGGATGATTGCGGGCCAAGCATTGAAGTCTCCTTGTGGAAATTATTGAAAAGCCATTGCACTGTATAACATCTCAACTCGAAAGAGTTCAAGGTTTTTCGCGGGGTTGTTGGGATTCCTGGTCTGGTTGAAATAGTTGGAATTCATGGATAATTTAACCGACTCATGGCGGGTTTGAAGTCTATAGATTGACTTGCCTGGATGAAAACCCTATCTTTTGATCAGTGCCCTGTGGTCGTAGGGGCGATTTGGGAGAGCTAAGTCATCTATGTCATCGCATTTTGAATTACCACTCGGATTGCGGCGCTGGGAACAGCTGCCGGGAGAGTCTGCAGCTCTTCAGCGGGAAGGTTATGACCTTTCGCCGCTCGAAGATTGCGGGAATGCCTATCGTTTTACGGCTGTCGTC
This sequence comes from Geopsychrobacter sp., assembly GCA_021647445.1. Taxonomy (GTDB): domain Bacteria; phylum Desulfobacterota; class Desulfuromonadia; order Desulfuromonadales; family Geopsychrobacteraceae; genus Geopsychrobacter. The sequence goes on from JAKIUS010000197.1 coordinate 1,922, forward strand.
AGTTGGCCTAAGATTTCTCAACTGGTGCGGACCTTTTCGCGTTATTTGCCCGGGGAGGCTTTTTTTATCCTTGAGTATTACCCTGAAGAGCCGTTGACCCAAAGGCCAGCCTCTGTCGAGGAACGGCCGATCCCTGAAGTTTTTTATTCCTCTTACATGCCGACGGCCGAACTTATCGGACTGATCAAGCCCTACCTTGAGCGCCTAGTGCACGATGGCTTTGTCGGTTTCGGGCTGGCCAATAATCGGCAGGGTCTCGAGATGTTTTTCTCTGAGGAGAAGGTTCTGACCTTCTTTACGGACAATCACCTGCGGCTGTGTAACTTTTTCCAACGGCAGGGGCTGCCTTTCCGTCCCGATCTCGTGCTGCCAGCCGATTTTGGTCATGATCACATATCGCTACTTGGTATGCCCCCCCAGCAGTTGCCTGAAAGCCTGGCCCGGCTCTCGGTTGATGATCTTGATTCGGTTAACTTTTGTCAGCAGTTGATCGACCTTCTCGATATGTATCCGGTCGAAGAGGGGCTCTCTTTCTTTTTGACGCGCAAAGAGCAACAGGAAGTCGCACGCCTGTTGGGACAAGAGTCAAAGTCTGGTGCGATGGGGGACGTAGAATTTGGTTCGCTCCTCTTAAATTGGAGTGACTTTGTTGCTGAATGCGAAGAGGGTTTTGATGGTGATCTTGAAGAATATTGTCTGGGTCTCAAGATTCGGGATTTAATCCAGTTTGTCATTGACGGTGTCTCAGATGGACTGGTCGAAAGGATCAACCAGATACTTGAAGGCCCAGATGCGATCTTTCGCCGCATCTTGATCGACCGTCGGAAGCGGATTGATAGCCCTGAAGCGAACGCGACCCAGCTAGAACCCTTCTGGTATCAGGGGGTGGTGCGCAGTCAGGGGGTCGAACTGCGGCGGGATCTGATCCGTAGCGGCTGGTTCGCGCGTTAGTTGCAATGATCTGTCTGGTCGCGGCAACGCCGCATGAAACCAAGCTGCTAAGACGGCAGCTTCCTTTAGAGCCCGACCCGCTTGTGCCGGGGCGAAGCTTCTCCTGTTCTTTCTGTGATGAAGATATTCTGCTGCTGCACTCTGGTATCGGCGGCGTTTCAGCCGCGCTCCATTTAACCCGTTTGCTCGAACGGATCTCTCCTGAATTTCTGTTGGTTTTTGGTTGTGGTGGAAGTTATCCGGCCAGTGGTTTGCTCAATGGTGATCTGGCGCTGGCGACGACCGAGACTTTCGGCGACCTGGGTGCTGCGACAGAGTTGGGTTTCGTCCCTCTTACTGACCTGGGACTGGAGAACAGAACCGGCGAACCAGCTCTTTTTGTGCAGTATATTTCCCTTATGACCCCTTGGTTTCGGGCGGCGGCGGATCAATTGCGCCAGGCTACCGCGTTCCGCTCGCGAACGATTGGCGAAGGCCCTTTTGTTACGGTTAATCGTATTAGTGGGACCGAGCCGCTTTGTTTAGATCTTGAGCGGCGCTCAAACGGTCTTTGTGAAAACATGGAGGGAGCAGCCCTGGCGCAGGTGGCCGCCGAGTATGAGATCCCTTTACTTGAATTGCGTGGCATATCTAACCCCTGCGGTACTCAAGATCGCACTCTCTGGGATCTTCCCGCCGGGATGGAGGTTGCGCAGCGGGCCGTTCTGTATCTGCTGAAGGGGTTCTCTTCTCTGCGGAGTCGTGCATGCAGCTGAGTCTCGGATATTCTCCCTGCCCCAACGATACCTTTATCTTTCATGCCTTAACTCATGGTTTGATTGAGGCTTCATTCTCTTTGCAGGTGCGACATGAGGATGTCGAAACCCTTAATCAGTTGGCCCGGCAAGCGGCTCTGGATTTAACCAAGATCAGCTATCATGCCTTCGGCCATCTGCGCGAAGATTATTGTTTGTTGCGGGCTGGCGGCGCGCTGGGACGTGGTTGCGGTCCCTTATTGGTCGCGCAGCCGGCCGTTGAACTGAGCGGACTGAGCGATAAGACAATCGCCATCCCCGGGCAACTGACCACCGCCAACCTGCTGTTGCAGCTTCATGCTGAGGGTTATCGTCAACTGAAGATCATGTCCTTCGAGCAGATCATGCCAGCGGTCGCCAGCGGCGCCGTTGCCGCCGGGCTGATTATTCACGAATCACGTTTTACCTATCCCGATTATGGTCTGGTTAAACTGCTTGATTTGGGCGAATGGTGGGAAGCGGAGACTGGTCATCCCATCCCGCTGGGTGGAATTATTGCCCGTCGCAGCCTGGGGCAAGAGCTGATCAAGAGGGTTGATGACGCCGTCGGCCGCAGTCTCGATTACGCCTGGGCTCACCCGCAGCAGGCGACCGCCTATATGACCGCCCATGCTCAGGAGATGGATGAGAGGGTGATGCGTCGGCATATCGAACTCTATGTGAATCCCTTTTCTCGTGACCTCGGTGATCGTGGGATTGCCGCTATTGAAGATCTGTTTTTTCGCGCTGAAGCGCGTGGCATCATTCCTCAAAGCGATAAGCCGCTCTTTTTCGCATAAAGCAGGGCCATCCCGCATAGGACAGCCCTGCTTTTCTGCTTGTTTTTAATCCTCTTTTACAACCCCAATTCAGGGTTTCAGGTGGACCACCTTGATGTACTTGGCGTTGATCGCGGTGCTGATCTTCTGCAGGGTCGCTGCATCGGCGGGCGAATCGATGGAGAAGACGACCATCGCTTCGCCGGCTTTCGCGCGGCGGCC
>JAKIUS010000198.1 GCA_021647445.1 Geopsychrobacter sp.
CAGGGATTTGCGCTCCTGACCGAAATGGAAGGGACCTTCTGTCATGATGTCCTGGCCAATAATTATCTGCAGACCCTTTCGATTTCTCTTGATGAAATACGTTGTCGAAAGGATGTCGAACCACATCTTGATCTGATGGATCGCCTCAGTCGTTCTGGCCTGTTGGACAGACGCGATGAGTTTTTGCCTTCGCGCAAAGAGGTAGCCTTGCGTCAACCCGCGCGGTTGCTGCGTCCTGAGCTATCGGTGTTGCTTGCCTACAGCAAGATGTCACTCTTTCGCAATCTTCTAGAAGAGGGGCTGCCTAAAGGAACGCTCATCGACGACTTGCTCTATCGATATTTTCCGCAACAGGCCAGAGATCGTTATCTGAAGATGCTTAAAAAACATCCGCTGGCGAACGAAATTACCGCCACAGTCATGACCAATCATGTTGTTGACCGGGCGGGTAGCCGTTTTTGCCTTGGGATTGTACGTCTGACCGGCGCGAGTCAGGCGCGTGTGGCCCACACCTACCTACAGGTCGATCAGTTAATGGATGCCGAGGGGTTGCGCCAGGAGATCTTTGCCCTGGATAACAGGTTGCCCGCAGCTGAACAGTACCAGATTCTGCTTGAAATCGAACAATTACTGGCCGACTTTACGCTCTTTACCCTCAGCCAGGAGATGATGCTGCCAACTGATGAACGGAGTGAGCATCAGTTTGCGACCCTGCTTGATGATTATATCGAGGCGCTGCCGAGCGCGCTACCGAGCGCTCGTTGGCAGGCTTGTCAGGAGCGCGGTCAGCAATTGATCACCAATGGCATCAGCCCTGAGAGCGCGGCGCGCATCGCCATCCTCTCGCAAATGACCGATTTCCTACCGCTGGTCCGCCTGGTCAATGAAACGAAACTCGAGATGACCCCCCTAGTGACCTTGAGTAACGAGGTCTTAAACAAGCTCTCGATCGATATGATTATCTCCGGGGTTGAAACCATGACGGTTCACGATAGCTGGGACCGCAAGGCACGTGAAGCGCTCCTTGGCAGTCTGCACAATGTTTTTTTCCAGATTGTGCAGAAAATTGCCCTTGAGGGGGCAGGGGAGAGCCGCAGATTCTTCCGCAAGCGCATAGCTAAATATCGTAGTTACCGAGAGTTATGCGATAAGCTGTCGCGCGAAGAGATTACAAACTTTCACCCCTACAGTGTGTTACTGCGTGCATTGGAATCATTACTCAATAGTTGATTTTTATTCGCAAAGATAGATATAACTGAGAGGCAAAAAAATAGACTCGACACTGCTTTAAATGCTGTGGTATAGGGTAGAACGCTTTTTTAGGGAGAGTAAAGACTTCCTTTTTTCGGGCGGCCCGGGATTAAGAAACTGGAGCCACAGAGCTCGACAGCTTTAGAAAAAGACATACTGCCTGGATCCATGTGACCGGGACGGAAAAGCGATAGCACTCATTTAGGCTCGGGGGGAACCTTTGAGCCTTTCTACGCCTTCCGTTCTCGGGAGGCTTTTTTTATCCTGAAACCGTGAGTAAATGACTGATTCAGGGTTCTGCCACCAGAAATGGGATGAGAACTGTGAAAAAAAGAAAGACAATTTTAGATATCGCCAGTATGAAGAGTGCGGGTGAGAAAATAAGCGTCTTGACCGCCTACGATTACCCCTTTGCCCAACTGATGGATCAGGCTGGAATCGATGTGGTTCTGGTCGGTGATTCTGTCGGTTCAGTCTTTTCCGGCTACGAAAATACCCTGCCGGTGACCATGGAAGAGATGATTTACCACACTCGACCGGTGGTGCGGGCGACACAGCAGGCGCTGGTTGTCGCCGACATGCCCTTTATGTCGTACCAGGTTGACCTGCCGGATGCGCGTCGCAACGCCGGACGCCTGATTAAAGAGGCGGGTGCTCAGGCGATCAAGCTTGAGGGGGGTGTGAATATGGCCGAAACAATTGCGGCCATCACCGCCATTGATATCCCGGTGATGGCTCATATCGGGCTGACTCCACAGTCGATCCACCGTATGGGCGGTTTCAAGGTCCAGGGCCGCCAGGATGCCCAGGCCGCACAGATCCTGGCCGACGCCAGGGCGGTTGAAGATGCCGGGGCTTTTGCCGGCGTATTAGAGGCGATCCCGGCGCCCCTCGCGGCCCAGATAAGTGCAGCCCTAAGTATTCCAACCATCGGCATCGGCGCTGGTCCCGACTGTGACGGCCAGGTGCTGGTGATTCACGACATTCTCGGCCTGTGTGACAAGTATTCTCCCAAATTCGTTAAGCGCTATGCCGACGTGCGTCAAACCATCGGTGACGGCATCAGCACCTATATCAATGAAGTGAAGAGCGGCGCGTTTCCAAGCGCCGAGCATAGTTTTAAATAACTGCCAGAAGAAAGGATAAAGGGCACAAAGGGGATAAGAGACGCATCTCCTTTTAACCTTTGATCTGTTTTATGAAGACCATCATCTCCGTCAAAGAAATGCAACAGTGGAGCCTACAGCAGAAGGCCGCTGGCAAGCAGATCTCCTTTGTGCCGACCATGGGTTTCTTGCACGCCGGGCACCTCTCGCTCCTCGAAGAGGGACGTAACCAGGGGGATCTGTTGGTCCTCTCAATCTTTGTCAATCCGACCCAGTTTGGCGTGGGAGAAGATTTCGAAGATTATCCGCGTGATTTGAAGGCCGATGCCGAATTAGCCGCAAAAGCCGGGGTTGATGTGATTTTTGCCCCTCCCGCCACGCAGATGTACCCACAGGGCTACGCCAGTTGGGTCGATGTCGAAGGGATTACCGAGGTTCTGTGCGGCGCGAGCCGACCCGGTCATTTCCGCGGCGTGACCACGGTCGTCAGCAAATTGTTCAATATTGTGCAACCTGATATTGCCTTCTTTGGCAATAAAGACTTTCAGCAGCTGACGGTCATTAAGCGCATGGTCATCGATTTGAATATGCCCCTTGAGATCGTCGGTCTGCCGATTGTACGCGAAGCGGATAATTTGGCCATGAGTTCACGAAACTCCTACCTCTCTGCGCCAGAACGCTTTCAGGCCCTTTGCCTCTCCCGCGCCCTCGCTCATGCTCGGCAGTTGGCGGCGCAGGGGGGCGTCAAAGCAAGTGAAGTTTTGAATGCCGTGCGTGAGATGATCACGGCTAAGGATCTGACCCGTATCGACTACCTGAAGATCTGTCATCAATCCAGCCTGCTGGATCAAGAGTTCATCGATGCGGATTCGGTCCTGTTGCTTGCGGTTTATGTCGGAAAGACCCGTCTGATCGACAACGGATTTTTACTTGACTAAAAGGAGATGAAATCGGGGCCAATCGGCCGGATTTGCAGCCAACTCATGGTAATTCCGACGGGCGGCTAAAATCTCTCTTTTAAACGAAGATAGCGATAATACTATGCCGAAAACAAAAGAAGCCGCCTACGCCAACCTCGAGAATCTCTACCGAATTTTCACCTTGCCCGAAGCCCCAGACTCAACCCTGGGACAGATTGACCAGGCGATATCCGATGATGTCGCCGGTTTCCTGGGCACCCATATCGTCGCCCTGGAACGGACCCTTGAAGAGATCGAGGGCGATTTCCAGGACACAGCCATCCCCGAAGAACCGACCTTCGTCTCTGAATATACCGAGTTTGTCAAAGAGAAACTGGTCGCTCAATCGGTGCATACCGCCGCTCCCGGCTTCGTCGGTCACATGACCTCGGCTTTGCCCTATTTCATGCTGCCGCTCGCGCGGATCATGACTGCGCTCAACCAGAATCTGGTCAAGGTTGAAACCTCCAAGGCTTTCACGCCCATGGAGCGGCAGGTGCTGGCCATGCTCCACCGTCTGGTCTACCAACGCGATGATAGCTTCTACCCCAAGTGGGTGCACAACAGCCAACACGCTCTGGGGGCCTTCTGTTCTGGTGGTACTATCGCGAACATTACCGCCTTGTGGGTGGCGCGCAATCGCTTGTTGGCCCCTGATGGCGACTTCAAGGGGATCGCCAGTGAAGGCCTGTTTCGTTCGCTACAGCATCTTAACACCGAGGGTTTAGCGGTGCTGGTCTCCTGGCGCGGTCATTACTCTCTTGGCAAGGCGGTTGATCTGCTCGGCATCGGACGTGACAATTTGATCAAGATCGATACCGATGAGGAGAATCGCATCGACCTGCTGCAGCTGCAGGAACGCCTGGCCAAACTCAAAGAGAAGAACATACGTCCTTTGGCAATCGTCGGTATTGCCGGGACGACTGAGACCGGCAATGTCGATCCCTTAGACGCGCTGGCCGATCTTGCCGCAGAACATGATTGTCACTTCCATGTTGATGCCGCCTGGGGTGGACCGACGCTCTTCTCAGAAGATTACTGCCATCTGCTCAAGGGGATCGAACGCGCCGATTCGGTGACACTCGATGCCCACAAGCAGCTCTACGTACCGATGGGAGCCGGGATGGTGGTCTTCAAGGATCCAACCGCACTCTCGGCGATTGAACACCATGCCGCCTATATTTTACGCGAGGGCTCCAAAGACCTCGGTAGTCATACCCTCGAAGGTTCACGGCCCGGCAAATCGATGCTGGTGCATGCCGGATTATCGATCATAGGACGTAAGGGTTATGAATTGTTGTACAAAATGGGGATTGAACGTGAGCGCA